>JAVBPD010000104.1:0-16965 GCA_031549885.1 Clostridiaceae bacterium | reverse complement strand
CATTAATCCTCCTAAATTTTAAAAATAATAAAAAAACCTCACCGCATAATTTAAAAATGTGAGGTTAAAACGAATATAAAACTTATCATGCTTCAAAACTCTTTATATCATCATTATCGTCTTTAACATTTGTAAGTTCATCTTCATCTAAATTATCTAGTTTTGTTATTGGATAAACGTTTCCTCCAGGTAAAATATCTTTAATATTAACTTTTTTATCCATATCGTTGTTATAATTTGTATATTGAAAATCCTTATATGTACTAATATTATCAGAATCATCTTTACTTGCTGAATATATATTATTTGATGTTTTTTCAGAACCTTTATCCATATTCTCAAGATTGCTCCACATGTCTTGTTTTTCAGAATCTGCTTTATTTTCCACATCTTGAAGGCCATGGTAAATAATATTGCTATTCCTATTTAAATCAGTTTGTCCTGTGTATATGTAATCATCATCGCTTGAAGAATTAAATGGATCTTTATTTGCTGATTCTTTTGCACTTTCAAAGGAACTTATTTTATTTCTATATTCTTCTTCAATGTAATTATATGTATTATTTGAACTTGATTTTTTTTCAAGCATTTCATAATTTCTGTTCATTTCTTTTTCCATAGAATTAAAAAGCTCTAATTGAGATGTCATAAAATTTCTATATGAAGCCTTAAATTTAAAAAAGTCTTGCTTTATTGTTTCATAATCTCTTGAAATCATCATTGCTTTTTGCTGTGAAGTATCAATAGCATTTTTTGCTTTGTCTTGAGCAGTTTTCACTATTAAATCAGCTTCTCTTTGAGCAGCTTGCTTTGCATTTTCTGATGCATCTTGAGCCAAAACAAGAGTATTTTGAATAGTATTTTCCATTTTAAGAAATCTTTCTAGCTGATCTGATAGAGCATCAATTTTTTCTTTAAGTGCTGAATTATCTTTATAAAGCCCTTCATAATCTTTCACTATAAGATCCAGGAATTCATCAACTTCATCTGCATCATAACCTCTTATAGATTTTTTAAATGTTTTATTTGTTATATCGCTTGGAGTAATCTTCACAAAAAACCACCTCTTTTAAAAATTTATGTAATATATTCAAAGTTCACAATCTTTTCAATAACACAAATAATTTGTCACTTTGACTTCATTATAAAAGCCTAACCATTTAAATTTAAAATTTACTGCTTAATCCCATTCTATCAAAAATACAACTAATATCTATAATATTGTCATCAAAAATACACTTTATGAAGTCTTTTTTATTTATCTTGACCAATTAAATATATTCTTTGTAGAAGAAAAAGAATCCTTTATATCCTTGCTTACTTCAACATTGCTTGGAGAAGCAATATATACTCCCTTTTCAATTTCTGAAAGATCAGCTTCTAAAACAAACGTAGCTCCACAAATAAAATCTATGCTTCTTTGTGCTTCTCGAGATTCAAGCAAAGTAGTGTTAAACACCACAATTTTTCTTGCTTTTAAATCATTGCATACTATTACAGTGTCATCATATTTTTCCATTTTAACTATACTAACTTTTGTATAGTTATTTTCATACATATTGACTATTTTACTCCCTCTCCTACTTTGAGCTATAGGTAATCTCTTTTCTTCTTCATCTTCATCGTCCTCTTCCAATGCTCTGTCATCTTCCTCGTAGTCGTCCTCAACTCCTCCAATTATACTCATGAATTTATTAAATATCTTTGGCAAGTTTAATCCCCCCTATACATTATTTCTTGATCCAAAAATATATGTACCAACTCTTATAAGATTGCTTCCACACTCTAATGCAATTTTAAAATCGTCACTCATTCCCATGGATAAATATTGCATTTTAATATTTTTATATTTATGCTTATTAATTTCATCCCATTTGTTTTTTAACATAATAAATTCATCTTTTGCCTTTTCCAATTCTACTGAACCAATGGCCATAAGTCCACTAACTTTTACATGGTTACATTTTTCAACAGCTTCTATAAGTTCACCTATATTTTCTAAAAGTATACCACCCTTTTGAGGTTCTCTTGATATGTTAATTTGTATTAAAGCATTTGTTTCGATGTTTAATTTTTTGCTATGACCTTCTATTTCGTTTAAAAGATTAATTCTATCTAAAGAATGAATTAAAAAAGTTTTACCTATTATCTGCTTTACCTTATTGCTTTGCAGATGTCCTACAAAATGCCATCTAATATCTTTTGGAAGAACTGCGAATTTTTCAACAAATTCTGATACAACATTTTCTCCAAAATCTCTTATACCAAATTCATAAGCTTTATATATTGCATTTATATCTTGCTTCTTTGATACGCATACTAATGTATCGGTAGGTTTAAGATAACCTTTTATTTCATTAATTGCATTAAAATTTACCATTTTTTTCTCCTTATGAACACATATAAGTCTAGTTTATATTCTATATTCTACATATATTTGTAAAATCCTTTGTTTTATTAACATTTAGCTAACGGCTTTCATATGTTTTTAAATTATCCCCATGTAATTCTCCAATATACTTGCTTAGAACTAAATCATCCTTTAAAATAACTTCAACTTGTAATTTTCTATACTGACTTGTAAATTCTTGCAAAAGGCCTCCGGATCTAAATAAGTACTCCTTCAATACTGTTTTATCTCCTATAGCATCTATAACAAAAGGTGCATATATCTTTTGACCAGAAATTCCTAAAAAATTACCTATACATATTATATCACTATTATAAGCAAGTCTAACATTATTAATTGAAATAGCTTCGGCTCCTGCTGTTTTTAATTCGTTTACTAAGTATAAAACATCATAATTGTGAACTAAATTTTGAATTTGGACATATTCACCAAAATTTAAATTAGCATCATTCAATATTATTTCTATTCCTTCTCCAGTTGCTTCATTTAAATTTAATGCAAGCTCTAATTGGTTTAATTCTTGTACTCTACTAATTATTTGTGAATTTATATCTTGATTTTTAGCTATACTTAAATTCCTTATATTTCTTTGATATTCTTTAAATAAATTATTAAGCTCATTATCAAGTTTTAACTTCTTTTCTTTAAGTTCTAATGTATCATTAAATCCAACATAGCCTCTCGATAATTCATTTTCATTAATTTTATTAAAATTCGGTATGAAAAAAGTCAAAAAAATGCCAAATAACAATCCAAAAATAAATATTAAAAAATTCTTATTAGCATTTTTCATTTTTAACACCTCTTTTATTTAAAACTTTATTGTAAAGCAAATTAATTATTTGAGAAAAATTTACAATTATTCTAGATGCAAAAACAAAATATAAGGCAAATTGTATATCAATTCCTAATTTTCTACTAAGTATAATAAATATTATTCCTATAAATACATTTCCTAAAAATAAAATAAGAGATAAAAAACCATCAAAATTATTTTTTAATATTAATTTAATAGAAGCAAATACTGAATCCAAAGAAACAAGCATAACAATAGTAAAGTACATTGAATATTCACTTGGTATACTCACATTAATCACAATACCTAATATAATGCCTAAAATGAGTCCAAAGAAAGCTATCAAAAATATCACTCCTTAGTTTCCACAGGTTTTAAATACTCATAATCTAAGCTACCATCATAGCCTTGTATTAATAAATTATCTTCTTTATAAGGTCCATCAATTGTAAGCTTTGTAGAAATATTTTGAAATAAGCCTGGCATTTTCATAGATGCATATAGTTTATCAGGGTCTCCAATGGCTTTTATTTTTATTTCAGATGATGCTGAAATTCTTGTGTCATCATTAATTATGATAAAATCTCCTGAAGGACAGATGCTAGTTCTAAATGTTATCCTGTTATCTTGAATTGAAATTGCTTCAGCATTTGAATGCCATAATTCATTTACAATAAAAATTAAATCATTAGAATCTATATTCCTTTGAATTTGACCAATTGGGGTTTTAATTGGTTTTACAATTATAGAAATACCAGTGCCTGCAACATCTTTTAATCCAATGATATTCTCATAATTTTCTATCTTTTTCAAAGTATCTGACAAATAGCTATTATCCTTTATATTTTCAGAATTATTTTTATCTATCTCATTTTGTAGATTATTATTCTTTTCCCTTAATTTATCAATACTAGATTGTAGATTAGATATTTGATCCTGAAGATTTTTTATATCTTCGGTATTACTATTATCATTAGAATTCATCATAGTCTTAACGCTATTGGTTAATAAAAAACCTAAGATTAAAAGAATTATTCCAATAGCTATTTGTGATTTTAGTTTCATTACATTCCTCAAACCCCTCTACTATTCACAATTATAAACAGGTAATTTATAATCATTTACATCTACATAACCAGTCTTATCTGATAATCCAAATTCATTTATGACAGTAAATGCTACGTTTAATTTTTCTTTTATATTATAAAGATCACCCATCTTTACTTCAATGTCGTTTATATATAAATTTAAATTAGAAAGATTGCTAATATCAAACTTATATGGTTTTAAATCGCTAGTGTTTTTTGATAATAAATCTAAAATTTCATTTATAACATCTTTATGTAACTTGTCCAAATCTATTTTATCTTTTAGTTTAACATTATCCTTTATATCAATTCCTGTTATTTCTATGATATCACTTTTCACCTGGTTGTCAATTTTTAATACAGTTCCTTCTTTGTCTATTATAAAATATTTACCATTATTTATATAAAATAAAGCCTTTTTTTCATTAATAATTACGTTAACTTTATCAGGTATTATCTTTTTAATAACAACACTTTCAATATATGGATTATCTAATATGTCATTTTTTATTTTATCATAGTCTGCACTAAAAATGTTCTTATCATTTAATTTATTCACTTTCAATTGAAGTTCACTTAAGTCAACGTCTTTATTCCCAGTTAATTCTATGTGTTTAATTTTAAATATACTTAAATTAAGAAGCAATATAATAAATATTACAGATATAAACAAAAATGAAAATATAACTCTTCTTATTTTCACCTTTTTTTTTCTTTTAAGGGTAAGTACATTATTTTGTTTTTTAGGTATTTTTTTAATTTTGCTTTTTTTAGTATTTGTATTTTTATTTATTCTCCCATTGCTCATTTCTCTCACCTATAAATCACTTATTACCATATTATACTACTAATTATCACCAATTTTCAAAAAAATTTATTATAGAAGTTTAACTAATATTTTCCATTAATAAACTTCTATAATAGTCAAAAACTATATTCATTAAAGTGCTTTATTATTTTGCCTTGTTATATTTAAAAGCACTCCCATACCAGCCATATTAATTATAAGCGATGAACCACCATAGCTTATAAATGGAAGTGTAACTCCCGTAACTGGCATAGTACCTGTAACAACAGCCATATTGATTATACACTGAAGCCCAATGACAGTGATGATTCCCGTGGCTAAAAAACAACCAAAGCTATCTCTTGCTCTTATAGCTGCTAAAGCTCCTCTAAAAATTAAAATAAAGTATAGTGATATAAGAATTGCACATCCAAATAACCCAAATTCTTCTCCTATTATGGCAAATATAAAATCGGTTTGAGGTTCTGGCAAATAAAGGCATTTTTGTCTTGAATTCCCTAAACCTACTCCAAATAAACCTCCAGATCCAAAGCACATAAAAGACTGAGTTACTTGATATCCATCTCCACTTGCATCTTTCCAAGGATCCATAAATGATAGTATTCTAGCTCTTCTCCACTCAGCACCAGGAGCTAAAATTCCAAAAGCCCCCACTGCAGCAACTAAAGTTAACATTACAATAAAATATCTAATTTTTCTTCCTGCAGCAAAAAGCAGTACTAATGTCACCATTACTACAATAAGGGTGGTACTAAGATTTTTACCTAAAGCTATTAACCCTGCAAATAATCCTCCTATTAATAGATATGGGAGAACTCCTTTCACAAAACCGCTATCTTTTCCCTTTTTTCTTTCAAGCAAAAAAGCTAAAAGAACAACTAAAACGTATTTAGCAATTTCTGATGGCTGCAAGCTAAATGGCCCAAGCGGTATCCATCTGCTGGTATCATTTCTTCCATGGAAAAAAAGAACTACAATCAATAACACAATGGTTACTATAACTGTAGGTTTTAAGTACTTTTTTACTTTATGATAGTCAAAATTCATCATAAAAAACATTGCAATAAATCCAATTACAGCGCTTATAAGCTGTCTTTTTAAATAATACAAGCTATCGTGTTCATTAATAGCTGCAATATAGGAACTTGCACTATAAACCATAACTATTCCAATGGCAACAAGTGCAAGTATAATAATATGCATTGTAAAGTCAACATTTCCAACAGCAGCTTTTAAAGGTTTAACTTTAACCTTCTCATTTTCAGCCTTCTTCTCAATAGATTTGTTCATTATAACCTCCTTATAATGTTATAAATGCTAATAAACATAAAATAACAGTTACAATAGAAAAAATTGAAACCACCTTTGTTTCATGCCATCCTGATAGTTCAAAATGATGATGTATTGGAGCCATTTTAAAAATCCTCTTCTTGGTTCTTTTAAAATATAGTATTTGTATTACAACAGAAATCATCTCCAAAACATAAACTCCACCTATTAAAATAACTATAAGAGGAAGTTTAATTACAATACAAATAGTACAAATAACCCCTCCTATTGCAAGAGAACCTGTATCTCCCATTATAACTTTAGCAGGATAACTATTGAATCTTAAGAAACCTAAAAGCCCTCCTATAACTATTCCACAGAATATAGCTAAAGTATGATATGAAAGTCCATAGGATACTAAGCATAAAAATGTCATTACAATTAATGTAACTGATGTTAAAAGTCCATCTATTCCATCTGTAAAATTTGTGGCGTTTGTAACTGCTGCATAAAAAAATATGACAAATGGAATATAAAACCATCCCAAATCAAAATTTACTTTAGCAATAGGTATATAAATTTGTGAACCAAATCTAATATATGTGTAAACAGCAAATCCACCAGAAATCAAAAGCAAGAGTACCATTTTTTGTTTAGAACTTAAACCTTCATTATCTTTTTTTATTATTTTTAATATATCATCTAAAAAACCAATGATTCCAAAAGCTAATAGAGAATACATGCACACCATAGCTTCATCGCTAAATCTTCTTACAAATATGAGATTTGTTATAAGTATAGCGATGATAAAAATTATACCACCAATAGTAGGAGTTCCTTGTTTTTTTTGATGAGATTCAGGTCCAAGCTTTCTCTCTATTTGTCCAAACTTTAGTATCTTAAGATATTTTATTATAAATGGACCTATTAAATTTGCAATAACAAATGAAGCCAAAACCCCTAATATAACAGAAAGATCAAAATTAATATTCACTTTATGCCCCCTAATTATCAAATAAATTATTTTTTAACATCCTGACTATGTTTTCATATTTTTCTGTTCTTGACGCTTTAACAAGTATTACATCTTGTTTTTTAATTTCTCTTAAGATAAAGCTGTATAAATCATTTACGCTGTTAAAACAAAGTATTTTATCTCCAAATCCTGCTTTATAAGAGTCATTATACTTGCTAAAAGTAACTAGTATATCTACTTTATTTTTTGCATAATTCCCCACTTCTTTATGTAATTTATAAGAAAAATCTCCAAGCTCACCCATTGTGCCAAGAATTGCAATTTTTCTCATATTTTTATAGCCATATAAAACATCAATTGCAGCTTTCATAGAATCAGGACTTGCATTATAACTATCATTAATCATGGTTATTTCATTTTTTGAAGTTATCTCCATTCTCATAGGAGTTAGTTCAATGTTATTTAATCCACTTTGGATTTCTTTTTCATTTAAACCTAAAACGTATCCTGTACATATAGCTAACGAAGCATTTAAAATCGAATGTTTACCAATAAGTCCTTGTATTTCATATTTATGTTTAAATGAATCATTAGATATTTCGAATTCTACTTTGTCTTGTGCTGCATTTTCTTTTGATATTTTATATTTGTTTTGGTTTGAAAACCCACATGATATAATTTCATAATCCTTTTTAGGAACTGTAGAGAGCAAATCATTATCTCCATTTATAATTAGTTTATTTTCATTAGTAAAATAATTAGTTATTTCCATTTTTGCTTTTAATATATTTTCTCTTGTTTTTAAGTATTCAATGTGCGACGTGCCAATATTTGTAATAACAGCTATATCCGGCTTTGATATTTTAGAAAGTAGGTTAATTTCTCCAAAGTGATTCATTCCAAGTTCTAATACGCAAACTTCATAACTTTCATCAATTGAAAGTATCATTAAAGGAAGGCCTAAATCGTTATTGTAATTGCCTTTTGTTTTAAAAGTCTTATATTTTGAAGACAATACCCCTGCAATTAAATCCTTTGTTGATGTTTTACCAACAGATCCTGTTACAGCTACAACTTTTATATTTAATTTTTTCCTATAGTAGGTTGCCATATTTATTAAAGCTTCTCTGCAGTCTTTTACTAATATTAACCAATTTTCATCATTTAAATCACTTCTATTAAATCTATCTTCATCAACCATGCATACACTAGCAGAAGCTAAGAAAGCTTTTTTTACAAAATCATTTCCATTAAAATTGTCCCCTTTAATTGCTATGAAGAAATCGTCTTTTTCCATTGTTCTTGTATCAATGCTAAAATTTTTATAATAAAAGCGCTTACCACGATTTATAACCTCTCCACCTGTTGCATTTAGGATATCGTCTAAAGTCATCATCAAAGTAATTCCTCCCTTATTATATTTTTTACAATTATTTTTTCATCAAATGGTATTTTTCCTGTTTTTAATACTTGATAGTCTTCATGACCTTTTCCAGCGATTAAAACAATATCATGACATCTAGCGCTTAAAATAGCAGCTTTAATTGCTTGTTTTCTATCTACAATGATTTCATAATTTTGTTTTTTTATACCTGCTTCCATTTGACAAATTATATCCATAGGATCTTCTGATCTAGGATTATCTGATGTTAAATAAACATAATCGCTTAAGCTTGTAGCTATATCTCCCATTATTGGCCTTTTTAATTTATCTCTATCCCCACCACAGCCTATTACTGTTATAATTTTTCCATCTGAATATACTTTTGCTGCATTAATAAGCTTTTCTAAAGAATCAGGAGTATGAGCATAATCTAAAACTATTGAAAAATCAATATCATATTCTTTGCTTATTATTTCAAAACGCCCAGGCACAACAAAAGTTTTTAATCCTTTTTTAATATTTTCCATTTTAATTTTAGCTGATGTTAATGCAGCTATAACTCCTAAAGAGTTGTAAATATTATAAATACCTGGAAGTGAAATTTCAAATTTTTCATCTTTAACTATAAATGACCTTCCATTTATTCTTTCTGCCATGAAATCAGCTTTATTATTTATTCCATATGTTACATTAATACCAGTAGACTTCTTTAAAATCTCATTTCCATATTTATCATCAACATTTATAATGCAGTATTTAGACATTGAAAAAAGTTTTGCTTTTTCATTTAAATAATTCTCAAAGGTCTTATGAAAATCCAGATGATCTTGAGTTAAATTTGTAAATATTGAAGCATAGAAGTTTAAACCATATACTCTATTTAATGCTAATGAATGAGAAGATACTTCCATAATGCAATACTCAACAGACTCATTTGCCATCTTATGAAATAATTTATGAAGTTCCAGTGCTTCTGGAGTTGTAGAAGTAGTTTTTATTTTTTCATCACTTACGTAATTTGCAATAGTACCTATTAGCCCAGTTTTTATGCCTAATGTTTCTAATACCGATTTTATCATATATGTACTTGTTGTCTTTCCATTAGTCCCTGTAACGCCAATTAACTTTAATTTTTCATCGCTTTTTTCATAAAAATTCTTACTCATTACGCTAAGGGCAATCCTTGCATTTTCAAGTTTAATTAAAGCAGCACCAAAGGTTTCTACGTCTCTTTCTGCAATAATTACAAAAGCGCCATTTTTAACTGCATCTTCAATATAAAGGTGCCTGTCAACACCAAAGCCTTGAATACATATAAATGCAAAACCTTTCAAAACTTTATTGGAGTTATATTCAATTCCATTTATATCTAAATTATCTAAATTATCTTTGCTTTCATATTTAAGACCATCCATTAATTGTATAAGATCCATATTATCCTCCAAAATTTATATTTTTTTAAAGAGGTTTTAGAAAAAATTTTTCTAAATACCTCTTTTGTTTAGTCACCATATAGTTCTTCAGATTTAAGAACTATACTAGTCCCCTTATCAACTTCTATAGATGGCTCAATGTTTTGTTCAGTTATTATACCATTTCCTTTTAACTCTACAACAAGACCTAATTCATCTGCTATTTGCTTTGCTTTTTCTGAATCAAGCCCAACAAATTTTGGAATTACCACATAACTGTTATAATTATTTTCATTTGAAGTATATAAAATTATTTTGCTATTTTCAGTCATTTTGGATCCAGGTTTTGGATTCATTTCAACAACATATTCACCTTGACCTTCAATTTCAGGAACAAATCTATTTTCTTTAATGCTTAAATTAGCATCGTTAACTTTAAGACCTCTTACTTCAGGTACAATTAAATCTTGAAGCAAGCTTTCAGAAAGAGCTGGGTTTTCAGTAGGATTCATAACATAGTGATTAAATAGCTTTAAAAACAAATCCCTTGCTGCTGGTGCTGCAATTTGACCTGCATAATAATTACTTGGATCAGGTTCATCGATTGATATATAAACTGTCAATTGTGGATCATCTGCTGGAACCATTCCTACAAAAGTAGCAATGTATTTACCCTGTTCATATCCACCACCATTTTGGCTTATTTTTTGTGCAGTTCCAGTTTTTCCAGCTATAGTATAACCTTCAACATATGCTTTTTTCCCTCCACCTTCAGATATAACCTTTTCAAGATCAAGTCTAAGCTCTTTGCATATATTTTCATCTAGAACTTTTTTATTTTCAGCTGGCACATAGGTGCTATCAATAATTTTCTCTCCAGTTGATGTATCTATGTGGGAAATTTCCTTCATCAAATGAGGTGTAATTAAATATCCTCCATTTGCAACTGCATTAAATGCCTTCATATATTCTAATGAAGATAATGAATTTACTTGGCCAAAAGAAATTATTGATAAATCAAGATTTGTCATATCTTTAGTTTTCTTTGCAATTCCTACAGCTTCACCAGGTAAATCAATACCTGTTGCTTTATTTAACTCTAAGTCATATATGTACTTATTAAGCCCTTCAGGACCTAGCCTTAAACCTAAATCATGAAAACCAACATTACAAGAATTTTCTAAAATTTCAACAAAGGTCTGAGAACCATGACCGCTGGTTTTCCAGCAATGTACAGTTCTTCCTCCTTCAACAAAGGATCCATTGCAATTAAATGTATCTGATTCTGATACCTTCCCCTCTGACATAGCCGCAACTGCAGTAAATACTTTAAATATTGACCCAGGTTCATAGGCATCAGATACTAATCTATTTCTCATAAGTGCATTGTTTTCGTCTGAAGTTTTTGTATTATCATAACCATCATTTGGATTGAAGTCAGGTTTATTAACCATGGCTAAAATTTCTCCATTTTTAGGATTCATAACCATTATACGAACCCCTTTTGCTTTTGTAGCTTCAAGAGTTTCTTCAGCCACTTGTTCTGAAAATCTTTGAACCCTTTCATCAATTGTAATAAGTAAATTTTTACCAGGAATAGGAGTTACCATTTTTGCAATTGAATAAGGCAAATCTTGCCTTTTATTATCCCCTTCAGATAGCCTCATTCCTGGAGTCCCTTTTAAAACATTGTCATACTGCAATTCAATTCCAATGGCCCCACCATTATCATTTGTATAACCTAAAACATGGGCCAAAAAATTATTATTAGGATAATATCTTTTTGTATCAGCGCCAATGACTATACCATAATATCCATGTGTTTTAACTTGTTCTACTTTCTTACCATCAACCATTACCGTTTGTTTTTCTGTAACTAAAGTATTTAATTTCTTTATTTCGTCTTCTTCAACTCTTCGCTTTATCACAGCTTGCTCGTAATTTTTATTGCTAATTTTTTTGTACACAGTATCATAGTCTAATTTAAGCACATCCGAAATATCTTTTGCTATTTTTTCAAGAGAAATTTGATTTTCTTCTGCATTTTTCTGAAGTGTTTTAATGTCACAATCAACTCTATAAATATTTGCTGAAACTGCAAGCTCTCGCCCATTAGTATCTAAAATGCTACCTCTTTTAGCTTCCACCTGCACATTTAATGTCCATTGATCTTCAGCAATTGCTCTATATTCATCATGCTTTATAATAGTTAAATAAAAGGATCTGTATATTATCACTACCATTGCAATAAAAAAAACAGATAATAATGTAAATACCCTTTTCCTTTCAATAGTTCTATCAGAATATGCTCTTTTTTCCATATTGCCTCCATTAAAAAATAGCTAAAACTTTTGAAAAAAGTCTTTTATTATATCAAATAATCCCGCTTTTTTAACTGGTTGTGCATCGAAATAATCATTGACATTATTTATTATTTTTTTACTAGATATATCAACATCTGTCATATTTAATTTTTCTATTGCGATACTTTCAATTTTATTTAAGTCATTTTGCATTAAAATCTCTATGTTTAAACTATCGTTTGACTTTTGATACATATTTATCTGATCGTTAACCTCATTTAAAGATGATTGCATTGAAAATAATTTATCAGATCTAAATACCACAAAAAACGATACTCCAAAGCTTATTGCAATAAAGGATACTTTTTTAATTATGTCTTTACGTTTATTTTCATTTATGGATTTTAATATATCTTTCCTCTTTTTTTCTAAATCTTCTTCTTTTGTAATTTGCTTTCTTTTTTTCTCTAAATTATCTTTATATGCCAGATTCCCAACAATCTGCCTTCTTGTTAACAATATTATTCACCTCACTATTAAAATAGAACTTATAACTTTTCACAAACCCTGAGTTTAGCACTTGTGCTTCTTTTATTTAATTTCATTTCTTCTTCAGTTGGAACAATTGGTTTGTTTGTTAGAATTTTAATCTTTGGTTTATTGTTACAAACACATATTGGGAAGTCTTTTGGACAAATACACCCCTTTGATAAATCTTTAAATTTTGATTTTACTATTCTATCCTCTAATGAATGGAAAGTTATAATAGCAAGCCTTCCTTTAGTAGAAAGAAGCGGTATAGAATCATCTATTACTTTTTCAAGAACTTTTAGTTCTTTATTTACTTCTATTCTTATAGCCTGAAATGTTCTTTTTGCTGGATGGCCAAATTTATGGTACTTAATTGGAATTGATCTTTTTACTATATCTGCAAGTTCAAAGGTTGTTTTTATTTGCTTTTTTTCCCTATACCTACATATATTTGAAGCAATGTTTCTAGCGAATCTATCTTCTCCAAACTCAAATATTATTTTTTCAAGTTCTTCTTTAGAGTATTCATTTACAACATTAAATGCAGAAAAATCACTTGACTTATCCATTCTCATATCTAGATTTGCGTCATTAATATAGCTAAAACCTCTATTAGGATCATCTATTTGCATTGAAGATAATCCAATATCTAAAATCATTCCGTCTATGCTTTCAATGTTTAGATCTTCTAATTTATTTTTTATATTAGAAAAATTGTCATGTATAAAAATTATATTTTTATAGTTTTGAAACTTAAGTTTAGCATTTGATATTGCAGTTTCATCTTGATCAAAAGCTATGAGCTTTCCAGTACCATTTAGACTATTTAAGATTTCATTAGTATGTCCCCCTCCCCCAAGGGTACCATCTACGTATATTTTATCTTCTTTAATATTTAAAAGATCAATGGATTCTTTTAGTAAAACAGGATTATGTAAATACAATATAATTTCACTTCCTTGTTATAAGTTAAATTCCCAAATCGCTCATTTTCCCAGCTATTTCATCCATGTTAAACTCCTGAGAATTATATGTTATCCATTGTTCTTTGCTCCAAATTTCAATTTTATTTGAAACTCCTATGGAAACTATATCTTTTTCTATTTTAGCATATTCTAATAAAAATTGTGGTACAAGCACTCTTCCTTGTTTGTCTATTTCTACTTCATGAGCTGATGAAAAGAAAAATCTGCTATAAACTCTTGCTTCTTTGTTTGACATTGGAAGAGACTTTAACTTTCCTTCTAAAATTTTAAAATCTTCTTCATTGAAAACATATATACATCCATCTAAACCTTTTGACATTACAAATTTACTTCCTAGCTCTTCTCTAAATTTTGATGGTATAATGATTCTTTTTTTATCGTCTATAACATGTTCATACTCGCCTATAAACATCATACCACTCCTTTTAGAGACTTTAAATTTGTTATTTTAATTATTCACCACTTTGCTCCACTTTAAACCACAATTATATCTATTCTAGTTTAAACTATAAAATCCTTTTAATAAAACTTTATTGATTTTCTTTTTTTTATTTTTATATTTTCGAATTATAATTTTTGTAAAACTTGAAAGTTTTACATTGATAATATATAATTTGGTCAGATAAACCTTGAGAAGGGACTGTTTTTTTGAATGAAATTAGGAATTGTCGGTTTACCAAATGTTGGTAAAAGTACTTTATTTAATGCTATCACATCTGCAGGTGCTCAAATTGCAAACTATCCTTTTTGCACTATTGACCCAAATGTAGGAGTTGTCAATGTTCCAGATAAAAGACTAGATGAACTTGAAAAAATGTATAAGCCTAAGAAGAAAACTTTTGCAAATATTGAATTTTACGATATAGCAGGGCTTGTAAAGGGAGCGTCTAAAGGTGAAGGCCTTGGAAACAAATTTTTATCTCATATAAGAGAAGCTTCCGCTATTATTCACGTAGTTAGATGCTTTGATGATGATAATGTAGTACATGTTGATGGATCTATTGATCCTATTAGAGATGTTGAAACTATAAATTTAGAGCTTATATTTTCTGACCTAGAAGTTCTTGAAAGGAGAATGGAAAAGATCGTAAAGCTTGCAAGATCTGGAGATAAAAATGCTAAGGTTGAAAATGAATTGCAGCTTAAAATGAAATCTCATCTTGAAAGTGGAAAGCCAATAAGGACTTTAGATGTAAGCGATGAAGAAAAAGATGTTATAAATGGTTATTTTTTAATTACATCTAAACCTATTATTTATGTTGCAAATATATCTGAAGATGCTTTAATGGATAATAAAGAAAATAAATATGTTAAAGATCTTAAAGAATATGCTAAAAATGAAAATTCCCAGGTTGTAATAATAAGCAGCAAAATTGAAGAAGAGCTTTCTCAATTAAATCAAGATGAAAAAATGGAAATGCTTTCTGAATATGGGCTTTTAGAGCCTGGCCTTAACAAATTAATAACTGCAAGCTATGATTTATTGGGCCTTATGAGCTTTTTAACAGCTGGTGAAGATGAGGTTAGGGCGTGGACTATTAACAAAGGCACAAAGGCTCCTAAAGCAGCTGGAAAGATTCATTCTGATATAGAGAGAGGATTTATTAGAGCTGAAGTTATATCTTATGATAAGCTCATGGAAGTTAAATCTGAAGCTTTAGCTAAAGAAAAAGGTTATTATAGATTAGAGGGCAAAGAATACATAGTACAAGATGGCGATATAATACATTTTAGGTTTAATGTTTAATATTTTTAAAAAAGCACATTATAAATTTTTTTAATTTATAATGTGCTTTAACTTTATAAAAAAAACTTGAGTTCAATGCTCAAGCTTTTATTTTATAGTATTTTCTTTAAAAAATCTCCATCTATATTTCCACCAGAGATTATTATTCCAATTTTCTTTCCCTTTGAAGTATCTATTTTCCCACTCATCATTGCTGCAAGCACAATAGCTGATGATGGTTCAATTAATATTTTTTGCTTTAAAAGCGTCTCCTTCATCATTTCTAAAATATACCTATCATCTTGCAATATTATTTCAGGATTGTATTTTTTTATAATATGAAAATTAATATCATCTGCTTTACTAACTCTTAATCCATCTGCTAAAGTTTGACCCATTGGCACAACAACAGGTTTGTCATTTTTCATGCTCTCTGTAAACCTTGGCACTGCTTTTGGTTCTACAGCAATGACTTTGATATTTTTATTAGTTTCACATACAGAAATTAAAGTTCCAGAAATAAGCCCTCCAGCTCCACAAGGAGTGGCAATAACATCTAAATTAGGTACTTGCTCCATTAATTCTAAAGCTGCAGTACCTTGACCAGCTATTATATATGGATCTGCATGAGAACTTATAAACGTATATCCATGTTTATTCACAAACTCAGCTGCTTTTTCCTCTCTATCTTCTCCCGTATATCCATATTGAATAACTTCTGCACCATAATACTTAGTTCCATCAAGTTTAACATTGGGAGCATCTTTAGGCATTACTATAACTGCCTTAGCATTAACTAAAGATGAAGCATAAGCAACAGCTTGAGCATGATTGCCTGAACTTGCTGCAACTATCCCCCTGTTTAACTGATCCTCTGTCAAGCTAAAAACTTTATTTGTAGCACCACGAAGCTTAAAAGATCCTGTTATCTGAAGATTTTCGAGCTTTAAATAAATTTGAGCTCCGTTAAAAACTTTTTCTAATATACTTGCTCTAATGCATGGTGTAAAATTGACCTTTCCATTAATTCTTCCACGCGCTAATAATACATCTTGTAATGAGACCATGGTTTCCTGCTACTTAAAATATGAACAAATATATTCATATCAAGAAAATTCCTTCTTCAACGTATCTGTCCTCGAATTAATATCCTAAGATATTTTTTCTAATAACATTTGGTTTGATACTTAGAAGGCGTAAATTCCCCTAAAGCCTAGGGTACATGTATACAATCGCTTTATTTTGCTATTTTGTATACTTTTGCATTTGCAAGGTT
>JAVBPD010000001.1:0-14164 GCA_031549885.1 Clostridiaceae bacterium | reverse complement strand
ATATTACCATCTCCAGATAATGTGGGGAAAAAAAATTATCATTCTCTATTGCAAACCTTCACTGCAGAAAAAAATACTTATAAAGCGATTAAATAAGGAGATGACTATAGATTAATATTTTAGATTATATAGAGAACCTATTACCCAAAAGTAAAAAAGCGAATAGAAGTTATTTGAATATTAATCCACTACATCATTTAGATAAACGTAGTGGATATATTTATTTAAAAAATAATACATGCATAGAAATATTGAGAATAGTTGGATTTGATATATTTTCTTTAGGTGATGAATTACAAGACAAAATAAAAAGCTATCAGAATTTTCTTAAGACATATACCCAAGATTTTAAAATTATATCTTTAGACTATCCTGTATCAACTAAAGAACAATTAAAATATTACCAATATAAATTAGATAATTGTGATAATTTAGTTTATCAAAAATTTCTATCTGAGAAAATTAATGAATTAAAAGAATTACAAAGTATAAACACAACAGAATATTTTGTAATTTTATATAGTAAGGATGAAACAGAAATGAATGAGAATAAAAAATCATTTCTGCGATTATTTAATTTATGTATATTAGAAAACATTGATATAAAAAACAAAGAAAACATATTATTTAAATTAAACAATATGAATACAAAAATATCATAAAGGAGGTAAAATGGCGAATACCTTAATAAGTAAAAAAGGAAATAAAATACTTGATTATATTCTTAGAATAAATAAAAGTACAACTAAAAATAAAAACGTAGATATTGAGTTCATCAAGAAGATACAACCACAAGGCGGTATTGGATTTGCAGAACGATATATTAAAAATGGTGATGGTTATGTATCATCTGTTTTTGTATATGATTACCCAACTGAAGTAGAAGAACTTTGGTTTGTAGATATTTTAAATATAAAAGATACAATAGTTAATTTTGATATCTCCACTTATAAAAAAAATTCTGTTTTACATGATATAAATAATAGCTTGAAAGAATATAGCTTGAGATATAGTTATGATAAAGACGCTATTGACAAATTATCTGCAAAAGACAGGCATGGTGAATTAGTAGACTTATATAAAAACATCTCCACTAATGCAGAGTGTATTAAAAATGTTAAATTACGTATATTTGTATATGCTAAAACTATATTAGAAATGGATGAAAAAATTAAAATTGTATTAGAGAAACTTGAATGCGCTGGTTGCAAGGGTACTGTGTTACTAAATGAAACAAAAACTGAATATGATTCTTTATTTGACAACTACACAAATCAATTGTTGGCAGATAAAAGAGAAGGCAAAGGAATTGGAAGTAATGCACTTGGCGCAGGACTTCCTTTTTATTCTGCATCTTTAAAAGATAAATATGGAATGTATCTTGGTAATAGCATTACTAATGCTCCAGTTATATTAGATTTATTTTCAAAAGAATCAAATAGGAAATCTTTTAATGCTTTAGTCATGGGCTTGATGGGTGCAGGAAAATCTACTTTACTTAAAAAAATAATAATTGATAATGTTATTCGTGGAAATATCATCAGATGCTTTGATATAACAGGAGAGATGGAACAAATAGTAAGTGAATTAGGAGGGAGTTATGTAACACTTGATGGGACAAATAATGTAATTAATCCTTTAGAAATATTTAGGACTAATGAAGATGAATATGCAAATTATTTAACTCATATTTCTAAATTAAGCAACTTCTTTGAATATTTAAGCCCTGGACTAAGAGATGAAGATAAAGAACAACTAGAACTACTAATTAGAGAATTATATGTAAAATTCAATTTAGTACCAAACTGTGGTAATTGTATCACTGGAATTAATTCTAAGAATTATCCAATACTAACTGATTTATTGAATTTATTACAAGAAAAGATATATGACTATATACATGAAGACAAAGGAGAATTAAGTCCAACAACATTAACAAAGCTCTCAAGATTAGAAAGGCTAGAATTAAAATTAAATAGTATCATTTATAATTTTGGACATTTATTCAATCGTCATAGCACTATTAATAACCTCCTAGATAAACAATTTATATGTTTCAATATACGCAATTTAACTTCATTAAAAAAAGAGATATTCAATGCTCAGTTGTTCAGCACTTTAAGCATGTTATGGGATGAGCTAATTAATAAAGGTTCAAATCAAAAGAAATTATATGAGGATGGAGAAATAAGTATTGAACAGGTACAAAATTATTTATTAATCATAGATGAAGCTGCTAAGATCATTAATACTAAGAACTCCAATTCTGTTGATTACATCACTGCGTTCGCACGAGAAGCTAGAAAGTACTTTGGATCTATTATAATGGCTATGCACTCAGTTAGAGATTCTGTACTTGAAGGAGCACAGAGTGAAGAAGTAAATGCAATAAGAACTCTATTTGAGTTAATGCAATACAAAATTGTGATGCAACAAGATTCAAATTCATCAAATGTTCTAAAAGATGTATTCAAGAAAAGTTTAAGTGAAAAGGAAATAGAAGCTATTCCTGTCTTTAAAACAGGCGAAGCAATAATTAGTATTACAGGATCTAAAAATATTAGATTAAATATTAAAATAAGCAAAGAAGAAGAAAAATTATTTAAAGGGGGTATCTAAATATAAAAAAAGCTTTAATTATTACAATACTACTATTATTTATAAGTTTTTTCACAATAATACTTGTTGTACCAATTGCAATAATTAGCAATGTTAACTCCACCTCCACCTCCACAACTAAAAAATTTAAAACCTCCACAACTAAAAAAATAAATAATTGCAATGAATACCAGAATGATTTTATATATCGTGTAGCTACTGCTGCGATACAAGATTCTTCTGGTATTTTTCCTTCAATAACAATAGCACAGGCTATATTGGAAAGTGGATGGGGAAAAAGCACACTAACCTCACAGTATAATAATTTATTTGGAATAAAAGATTTTACAGGTGGAGGAGTTGCTATGACAACACAAGAGTACTATTCAGGTTTCATAACTATTGTAGATAAATTTAAAATATACAATAGTTATGAAGATTCTATAGCTGATCATTCGGATTTTCTCGTTGAGAACTCCAGGTATAGAGAAAATGGTGTTTTTGATGCACAGAACTATATTGAACAGGCAAATGCGATTCAAGCTGCTGGATATGCTACAGATCCTAATTATGCAAACAGTCTTATTAATTTGATTGAAACATACAATTTAAATATTTTTGATGGATATGAAGAATTTGATACTGAAATATATAATTTAGATGAAAGTGAAATTGTTTATAGTGAAAATCAAATTGACTTTGATATATTAATGGAAGAATTGTTAAAACATGAGGGAAAACCATACAAGATGATTCCTGTACCTGATAAAGATAGTAATGGGATTCCAGTTAATTTTGATTGCTCAAGTATAGTTCAATATTCATTCAAAATGTCTTTAAATATAAATTTACCACGAACTGCTGAGGAGCAATATTATGCGTGTGATTTGGTACCATTAAATGAAGCAGTTCCAGGGGATTTAGTGTTTTATAAAAATACTTATATAACAAATTCATATATAACACATGTTGAAGTTTATGTCGGTGAAAATACAACATATGGAGCTGGTTCACCAGTAGGATTTCATAATTTGAATAGTCAATGGGCTAAGGAGCACGTTGTATGTGCTGGAAGAATTAAAATTGAAAAATAAATAAAGGAGATGAAACAAATAAATAAATCAATAAAATATTACATTTTTGTAGCAATAGTATTAATTGCTACAATTTTTTTTATGACAAGTAAATTACATCCTCAAGGGAAAGTTCAATCTAATGTCAAACATTATTTTAATAATGAAATCTATTTCTCACATACCATGGATGATTGGGAGGTAAATGAGATATTTGAAACAATGAAAGAATGGGAATTAATAACTAAAGATACTAAATACAAATCATATATAGCAAAAAATGATGACAATAGTTTACTAATTATGATTACTAGAGATACATATGATTATGATGATTCAGACAATACACTATATTTAAATGCTTCAACATTTGCAGAGTATTTAAAGAGAAATGTTGAATTTGGTATATGCAATAATAACTTCAAAATAATAAAATCTCAAAAATATAATTTAGAGTAAGAGATACTTTTTTGGTATCTCCTTTTAATTTAAAAAAAAGGAAGGTGTTTAAGTGAATAAAGATAAAAACCAAATTTGTAAAAAAGAAATTGAGTATATTAACTACATCAAAGAACATAGAAATAACGTACAAAAAGCTTGGCTAGAGCTGAAAAAAAAGATCAAATTAGATGAAGATGAAATTGTTGCTATTGATGAAAGAATTAAAAATCATGATAATAGCAAGTTATGTAATAAAGAATTTACGGCATATAGAAAGAATTTTTTCAATTGTTCATATGAGAAAAAAAATGATGATGAGTTTGGGAAAGCTTGGCAACATCATTATAAAAATAATGATCATCACTGGCAACATTGGATTGATAATGATGGAACTTTTAAAGATGGAGATAAAAAATTATCATATATAGAAATGGTTTGTGATTGGAGAGCAATGAAATATAAATTCGGAGGAACTGTTTTAGATTATTATAATCAAAAAAAACAATCAATTTTTATTGATTATGAATATTTAGATTTTGTTAATAATTGTTTGGTTTTACTAAGTTAAAAAAGGAGAGAAGCGATGGCAAGAAAAAGTACTAAAACAAAAAAAAATACAGTTGAATTCTATAAAGACAGCATTATTGCTACACTTAAAGTAATGAGGGATTCAAGAAAAGATCCAAATGAATCTAAAATCTGGAATGATGTAGTACAGTTTATCATACAAAATTAAAAATAAGAGATAGGAGACTGAAATGAATGAATTTATAAACCCAAATTGGCTTCATTGCACGATAAGACAAGATGTTTTAAGGTTGATAAGAAACCTAGAAGCATTGGAAATAGAAGATATAAAAAAAATAAAAGAAATCAATATGAATGACATTGAATGGATTATTGGAGAAAAATCTAATGTAAATATGATATTAGATTGCTTATATAAAATTAAAACATTACAAATTAAAACCTAGAGTCTTTTGATTCTAGGTTTTTTTTATGCTTAATTTAATTCAATTCTTTGTTTTAGATATCTTATAAACATGAAAATATTTAAAAAAATTAATATTGCTAATACAACTCCAGTTTTAAAAATTAAAAAAATTAATTCACTTCTTATTAAATTCATCTCCACTTTAACATCTCCAATCCTCACTTTTTAAAATTATTGACAAGAATTTATATTTTATTCCTAAAATACAATTAACATTTAAACTAAAAAACATATTTGATTGCACTTGTGAGATATTTTATAATTATATTAAGAAATAATATACATAATAGGGAGAATATAGCGTGGAATTTAAGGAAATATATAATATCGAAAAAACATTAAAACTACAAATAGAAGAATTAGAAGCATTAGAAATACTATCAAAAAAAATTTCACATATTACTGGAAATAATAAAGTAAAAGAAGATACAAACATTAAAATATCAGAAATTAAAAATATAATAAATAACGCAGCAATAGAATTATTAGATAAAAAAAATAGAGCAATGATTTACATAAATGGATTAGAAGATGTACGAGTTAGAGAAATTTTATATTATAGGTTTTTTAAACAATTAACATGGGAAGAAACAGCAAAAAAAATGAATTATAGTGAAAGTCATGTTAAAAAAATCTATAGTAATTTCAAAGATGATATTAAATAATATTAAATAATATTAGAAAAGAATGTAAAATAAAGATAGTAAAATAAAATAAATAAAGGTGGTAAAAAAAATGGCTGTAATGTCCGTTTTAACTAGAAATCAATTAAAAACAAATTACAAATATTTAGATCCAACTAGTGGCGATAACAAAACTGGTAGCTGTACACTGAACTTTGACGCAAGTGCAACTGATGCACAATTATGGGCGGTAGAGAATGCTTTAAATCCTTTGCTTCAATATGCTCCTACTGGAGTTATTAAAATAACTAATAACTTGCTAACAGAAGCTTAAAAGGAGGGTTATAGATGGAAACTTTAGCGTTAAAAATGGCTTTTATTACTAACTTAGGAAATACATTAACCATCACTGTTGCAAACGTATTAGAAACTATAGATGAGACTGGTGTAACTGCGCTTATGAATGCAATGATTGCTGCAAAGGCTTGCAATGCTGGTATGAATCTGTATGCTACAGACATTAAATCTGCTGAACTTGTAAGAACAACAATAGAAGATATCATTGCTGAAGAAGTTGCTTAATGTTAAAAGACAAATTAAAAATTGAACCTTATTCTGGACAAACATTAAAAAAATGTTGTGGTTGTGAAGCTGTAGCAATAATTCGATATAAACTTGTTATTTATGATAGAGAAATAGATGCAATACAATCTGAATTTCAATTATGCAAGCGTTGTGGCGATAATTTACACATGATATTAAATCCTTCCTCCACAACCAAGCCAGATGAAATTGTAAAAGTAAGTTTTAATTTTAAAAGAAGAAATACAAAGACAAATGACATAGATCATGATTAAAAGTGATCTATGTCATTTTAATAAAATAGTATATATTTTTTTTTATGTACTGGGGTGTGATGAAAATGTATAGTTTAGATGAATTTAAAAAATATTTAGATAAAAAATCTTATAGTTATAATACAAAAAAAATGTATCTATTAAACGCAAAAGATTTTTTAATTTTATGTGACAAGAGAAGTTTACAAGTTACTGCATTAAAAAGCACTCAATTGAATAATTTGATAAACCATATATCAATAAATAAAATGAAACATAGCACTAACGCATATATAACAGCAGTGAAGGCATTTTACTTTTATTTGCTTGATTATGATTATATAGATACCATGCCAATTTCAAAAGGGCACTATTTAAAAGAAGAAGTAAAGGAAAAAAGAACATTGAGTAATGAAGAGCAAGTAATATTTAAAACTTATATTTTAAATTTTAATGATAAAAAAAAACATAGTCTTTTATTAATGCTTTACGGAGGTCTAAAAATTAGTGAAATCTGCACTGTGAATAATGTAAAATTTGAAAACAATCTTTTAAAGATCAATGTCTTGGGAAAAAGAAATAAGAAGAGAACAATTTTTATAAATGATTACCCAAAAGTAGAATCATTAATAGAGTTTTTTAAGGAAGGAAGCACTTTAGATTTAAAAGAATCAAGTTTGAAAAATATTATATCTAATATAAGTAAAAAACTGAGGATAAAAATAACCAGTCATATTTTAAGGCGTACCTATGCGGAAAATCTAATAACCGAGGGTGTAAGTATTAATGATATTCAGGATATGATGGGATATGATGTCATAGAATCAACAATTAAATGTATTAATTAGATAGAGGTAAGAAGATGGAATTGCAATCAATGGTTGATATTATAATAGGTCAAGGTGTTTGGGCAGGATTATTTGTTTTTTTATTCATATTTATGATAAAAAGGGATGCAGAACGAGAGCAAAAGTTGATTACACAATTAGAGAAGTGGAATGAAGTATTTATGAAGTTGACGGAAACCCTTAGCAAATTGGAATCAAAACTGGATAAAATAAGTGTGGATATTGAAGTTATAAAAAAAATAAGTAAGGTAGGTATAGGTAATGAATATGAAAAAAATAAAAAATAATTCAAGAATCATAGCTTTACTTATTTTTATTTTTAGTTTTCTCCCAATTAATATTAATGCTGGAACAGTAAATATAACAAATAACGGAAATTACAATACTGTTAATATCAACGATAACTCCATTAAAAACAATACAGATGATGAAACTTCAACTCCACCAAAGGAAAAACTAATTGAAGATACATTTCCTGCTGAAGGATTATTTATAAATGAGCAAAAGAGCAATGAAAATGAAATATATCCACTTTCAAAAACATTTGAGTATGATGGATATTTTGCGAATATAGTATATTATTGCGATACAACATTTGATAAAGCACTACAAACAAACGATAAAATCAAATACATGTCAAAAGGATTGACATATAATTTTGAAAAAGATTTCGATAAGGCAAAAGAATTATATAAATTTGTAAGTGGTTACATAACATATGATATGAATAGATACAACGCTATTAAATCTAGATCTAATTTATGCAATACAGAAGCAGGAGCAAAAGTAGCATTTGATACAGGCAAAGGAGTTTGTTTTGAGTATGCATGTTTATACGCAGTTATGGCTAATGCAGTAGGTTTAAAAGTTCGGTTGATATATACTCCAAATCATATCTGGAACATGATTTATGATAATCAAAATAAGGTTTGGATTGCTATAGATTGCACTTGGAAAATGTTTAATTTTGATATAAATAAATATCATAAAACATTTTCTATTCATGCAGAATTTTAAGTAATGGAGGAATGCAAATGGATATAGATGTTTTAAATGATACATTAGATAATGGTCTTAAGGTTACAAAGAAATTAGTACCACAGGGAAGCTATCCAATAAAATGCCCTTACCCAATGGATCCTACAAGAATTGTTATACATAACACATACAATGACGCACCTGCTATTAATGAGATTAGCTATATGTTAAATAATAATTCAGAAGTATCATTTCATTTTGCAGTAGATGATACAGGAGTTGTACAAGGGGTGCCTTTAAATCGCAATTGTTGGCATGCAGGAGATGGATCTAACGGAATTGGAAATAGACACGGAATAGCTATAGAAATATGCTATTCAAAATCAGGCGGGGAGAGATTTATAAGTTCTGAAAAGAATGCAGCTAAATTAGTTGCATATTTGCTTTTTAAAGCTAATTGGGAAATAGAAAAGATAACAAAGCACCAAGATTATTCATGTAAATATTGTCCTCATAGAACTTTAGATATGGGATGGAAAAGGTTTTTAGATATGTGCAGAGCGGAGCTTGATAAATTACAAATAAAACAAAAGGCGTGGACTGTACAAGTAGGATATTTTGTAAATGAGAAATATGCTGATAATATGGTAAAAGAACTGAAAAAGGCTGGATATGAAGCATTTAAAAGAGAAATAATGTAAATATATTTTAGTCATTACTAAGAAGTGATGGCTATTATTTTTATTTAAAAGCAAATTAAAGGCATGTATAACAAATATTACCAAAAAACATATCCTAATACTTTTTCGAATAAAACGTGTCTCTAAATCGTTAAAAAGAGCATTTAAATAGAAATAAACTTTAGTAAAGTGAAATATTCATAATTAAACTAGCCAAGAAAAGACCTAAATTCTAACAATGAAATAGAGTTTAAAAATTGTTTGTAGTAGCTTTAAGTGTAGAAGAAAAACACAATTTCAACATACCAACAAGACTAGATTTTCACAATGTATAGAACTTATTTTCTGCTCCCTTCGGTCGAACCAGAAAAAATAAGGAATAAATTAATAAAAATAAAAAAAGAAATAGTGAGGATAGCACTAAAAAATAAAAAACGCAAGGGTAAAATAAACGCTATGCGCCCTTGCGTTTTTTATTTTGTTAGTGCATTGTGGTGTGGTGTTCTTTTTTTCTTTTTTTTATTGTTTTTTTCTTTTTTTCTTCAGTTGCTCTGTGGCGGTGTTCTTTTTGTTGTTCGTTGCTCGTCTCCGCTCGTTTGGCTTCCTGTGCGGTTTGTGTCGGTTTTTTTGTTTCGGTTTCTTTCGGGTTTCGGTTTGTTTTTTGTGTTTTTGGTCGATACTATTAATGGAGGTGTTTGTCGTGGTTGTTGTTGTTGGTGGTTCCCGTTCGTTTCCTGTTGCCGGCGCCCGTGCCGTGGGCGTGGCGTTGTCGTCCTTGTCCCCGTCTGCTTTGTGGCATGGTGGTTGTCCGTCGGGCTTGGACTCCTTGGCTGGTGCTTGGGCTGCTGGTGTGGGCTTGCCTGTGCGTGTGTTTCCGGCGGCTTGGGGTTCCTTGGGTCGTGCCGCTGGGCCTCTCCGCTCCGCTTCCATGGTTGCGGCGGCGCCTGTTGGGGCTGTTGTGGCTGTGTTTTTTGTTGCTGGGTTGCCTTGTCGTGGTTCTTTGGCTTTGTCCCGTGCCGCCTTGGCCGCCGGTTTGCCTGTTGTGGCTTGGTGCGCTGTTGGTGGGCGCCTTGTGCGTTGTTCCCCTCTTGGGGTTGTCGCTTCTTAGCGGCTCTTTTTTATGCAAAAAAAGAAAGCTTAGACAGCTTCCTTTTCTCTTAATTCTATGTATTTTCCCATTTTTTCTATGTTTCCCAAAATATAATTAATTTGTTCTTTACTCATTTTTAAGCTAAAATCAGATTCTTCTAAATCCATAATTGAATAATATATCCCTCTTAGTCTATGAATATCTTCTTTAATCATTTTTCTAGTGCCTCCTTTAAATCATTTGCGTATAGCTTTATAGCATCCAAAAATTCTAATTTTTCTTTATTAGTAGTTGTATCTTTATTATTATTTAGTTGTTCACACCAGTAATTTAATATGTATATATTTAAATTTATATCTTTAACCATTTAAAATATCTCCATTTCAAACAAATCAATTAAAGTTTCATCAATTTGTTGCCCTCTCTTGAAATTGCTGTAATTTATCAAATAATCTACATCAAAATCATTTGTGGTTTCTTCATTAAATGCTTTAAACATTTCCTCAATTCTTTTTTCTTCCATTTCTTCCATTGCTTTTACTTTTAATTCATCTTTTAGTTCTCTAAACATTTTTTTTACCCCTCTTTTTTTAAATTTGTTTTATATTAAATTATTGCCATTGTAATTTATTTTAAACACAATTTGCAAAACAATTTCAAATATTTTTTTTAAATAAAAATGAATAATTTCAATGATTTAAGGATATAATATAATATATAAAACAAATTAAGAAGGCGGTTAAAAAAATGAAAATAAAATACATATTGAATATGAAATATGAAGGGTTAATTAATTTAATAACAATTGAGCAAAAATTTAGAATACTAAAGATATATAAAACATTAGATTTATTTATCTATGACTATAAAGAAGCGGCAAAGAGAAGTTGTCCAATGCTTTGAGTTATAATGATTTGAATTGGAGGGACTAGAATGTTAAGCATAGAAGCACAGTGTGAATTTGACACAAGAGTTAAGGATATAAATAAAGAAATTAATAAGACAATAACAATAATAAAAAAGAAAGTAAGAGAAGTAATAGAAGATATGTTTGGATATGTTAAAGAGCAGGAGAGAATAGAACAAGTCTATATAGAAGAATATTTTGCAAGTCGAAAATATATTTTTAGAACAGAAAAACTAATATTTATAGTAGATGTGGAACGTGAAAGCATTGCAATGAGAGAACAAAATAAATTTGAAGATAGTTGGAAAATAATAAGGCTGATAATCATTTAAGGGAAGTCTAAACAGCTTCTTTTTTTATGTAAAAAAATAGCCTTCACTTTAAAAAAGAGAAAGCTGAACAGGAGGAGGAGCAACAGGAACCGCAGACACGACACCACAAGGAGAGCAAGGAACAAGAGAGCCACCAGACCACGACACACACACAACACGACACCCAGCGGACAAAGCAAGAGAAGCAAGCGAACAAGTGCCATGACAAGGCAACCCAGAAACAAACACACACACCACAACAGCAGCAGAACCAGCAACAGAAACCATTTTTTTATTACGAACAGGACCAGCAGCACGCCCAAAACGATCCCAATCAGGGACAAAGACACGCACAGGCAAGCCCACACCAGCAGCCCAACGCCCAGCCAAAGAGTCGCAACCACGGCAACCGCCATGAAACAAAACAGAAAACGAACCAAGCCCAGACAACAAAGAAGACAAAGAACCAAAAGCAACAGAGGGAAGCTCACGAGAACCACCAACAACTAAATTTTTTAACACAACAACACAACCTTTCTATTTTAATTATAGCCAAAACCAACACTTTTTAAACACGCAAATACCGACAAACACCGCAACCCCAACGGTTACAGCGCACAGCACACCGAAGAAAAAAACAAAAAAAACAATAAAAAAAAGAAAAAAAGAACACCATACCACGACACACGAAGTAAAAAAAAAGCAAGGGCCGTAGGTTTATTTTTACCCTTGCTTTTTTTTTACGTAGTGTTACACTTCGTTCTCTTTTTTTCTTTTTATTAATTCATTCCTTATCTTTTACGGTCCGACCAACGGGAGCGTAAAATAAATTTCATACAGTGTGTAAAGCACCCATAATGTTTTAGCTGGCAAATTGTGTTTTTCACTACACTTAAAATTTCTACAGACAACTTTTAAACGCTATTTGCCTTGATAATATAATTAAGTCTTTCTTGACTATTTTTGTTTATCTACGTGCCTTATTTTGCTTTTATTGTTATATTTTTACTTTTTAAATGCATTTCCATGAATATAAGCTAAATATTTGTTAATAATTAATATAGATTACATTTTGTTATTGTTGTTAAAAACAATATGCAATATAATATCTAAAATAGTATGAGTTAAAAGGTGGTACATAAATGACTAATAAAGAAAAAATAGAAACTGAATTATTAAAAAAACATATAAAACCTAGTTTGTTAAGTGATAAACTTTTTGAAATATTAGCAGATGATATTTATATAAAAGATTTTATTAATTTTGTTAAAAATCTAAACACTAGCACCCATGGTAGAAAACGCAAATTAGATCCTGTTGTAGTGAGAAAAATGCGCAATTCTGGTATGACACAACTCCAAATAGCAAACATTTTGAATACTACTCCATCCACGGTTTCTAGAACTGAAAAATTTTTGACAATAAAATGATAATAAAATGATATAAGGGAAGGTTAATTTATTTCTCTTATATCATTTTTTATTTTAATTTGCCATACTAATGCCATACAAAATAAATAAATATAACAAAATAGAAAAGACTTGAGGAGTTAAATTAATAGTTAATATAGGTTTTATTATATTTTAAGAAGCAAAAAACAAGTGTAATTAATATAAAAACTAGCTTAGAATATCTCAAAATCATGCGGGAAACCGTGCGGGTTCAAGTCCCGCCTTCGGCATAAATATTGATATAGGCTGGTTCTAGAGATAGGGCTGGCTTGTTTTTTTCTAAAAATGGAAATGGTGGAAATAGGACTCACTACTTTAGGTATAGAAATTTGTATCAATTGTGATGGAAATTATAATAAAGTAGTATCTAATACCATAATTTACTTTGATGCATAAAAAAAAGCCTCGGCTATGAGGCTTAAGAGGTATTGATATCATTTAAATGGGTAATATTTGAAATATATCTTTGTTTAGATATACTAATCTATGAATGAAGTAGCCACATAGCCTGATATGTATTTACCAGTGTTTTTATCTTTACCATATACATAACAATATGAATAAGTACTGCTTACTAAATCATAACGGCTGTCATAATGATAAACTAGTGTATTAGGAGCGAATTTCCCATAAATAACCTTACCCATACGATTACCATCTAATCGCTCGGTAACGTTTGCTTCAGTAACGAACTTATTAATAACATGCCATCCTTTAGTATGTTTACCAGTAACTATTGGTGTTGATGATGTTGGTAGTGCTGGCGGTGTTGATGGTGATGGTGTTGATGATGTTGAAGTTGCTGGTGTAGTTGCTGGTGTAGTTGTTGATGTTGTTGATGTTGTTGATGTTGTTGAAGAGCTGTCAATAATATTAGTGTTAATTATATAGCCAGATATGTATTTACCAGTTGTATCTTTTCCGTATACATGACAAAAAGTACCTACATCTTCTTTTTTATCATAATGATAAATTCTAGTACCATTTGCAAAACGTCCAATTATTTTTGAACCAGTTCCCATTTTATCAATTACAGGTACATCCTTAAATGATTTAATATTAACATCACTTTGGGCAATATGATTCCATCCTGTACTATGATTAGTGGCAGCAAAAGCAATAATAGAACTATTTAAAAGCAATGTAGAAATAACCAATAAAGTTGCAAAAATTTTTTTCATTATTCAATCTCCTTTTATTATATTTTTAAATTTGATATTAATAGCTTATCCAACTCTAAACATTCATAAGTACAACCACCTCATATATGTAAACTTCATATTTCTAAATTTCGTTACAATATTTCATTAAAATTAACAGTTAAATATATTTTA
>JAVBPD010000080.1:0-9545 GCA_031549885.1 Clostridiaceae bacterium | reverse complement strand
TATGGATTTTATTAGATTTTCTCTTGAGATTTTTCTGTACTTTAAATTTGTAGAAATGATTATGCCTTGAATTAGGCTAGGACTTGTTTTGCTATCTAATATTATGCAAGGAACAGATAAGAATCTATCATCTTTGCTATTCCTATAAAGACTTCTTAAAGCTAGGAGCCTGCTGCGGCCACTTACTACTGTATATTCGTTATCACTTTCATTTTTTATAACAAGAAGGGGATTTATTATAGAAAAGTGCTCAATAGATGAAACGAGGTCTAAAAATTCCTCATTATCTGGATAGTCAAAAAAATTGATAGAAGGGTCAATTTCCACAAGATTGTTTAAATTTATAAATTCTATGGTGTTTGAATATTTAATTGTATCATTTAAAATCAAGTCTTTTCTAATTTCATCACGGCTTTTTAAATTTTCTAAATCAATATCAAGGTTTAAATCTTCTATATTAATTTCATATTCATTATTCATTTTTACACTCCGCAAAATTATATACTCTTTAAATCTATGTTTATTTAAATAAAAATATAACTAATCTAATCAAATTTATTGTGCTATAATAAATTTAACTTTAGTAATTAAGGAGGGTTTTTATGAAAACGGTTGCTATTTTAGGCACTTTTGATTCAAAGGGAAATGAGTTTTTATATGTAAAGGAGCTTTTTGAATCATTAGGTCTAAAGACATTTACAATACATTGTGGAGTTTTTGATCCATTATTTAAACCAGATGTCTCAAATGAAGAAGTGTTAAAGTCCTCAGGTTTTAGCCTTTTTGAAATTACAGAAAAAAAAGATAGAGCTTTTGCCACAGAAGCCTTATCTAAAGGAATTGAAAAACTTCTTCCAAAGCTTTATGAAGATGGGAATTTTCAAGGTGTAATTTCTTTTGGAGGCTCTGGAGGTACATCAATTGCAACAAGTGGTATGAAAGCTTTACCTATTGGAGTTCCAAAGATTATGGTTTCAACGATAGCATCTGGAAATACAACTCAATATGTAGGTACCAGCGATATTATAATGTTCCCTTCCATCGTTGATGTTGCAGGAATAAATTTAATATCTGAAAAGGTATTTTCTAATGCAGTTTTTGCAATGTGTGGAATGCTTAGCTTTGAGTCAAAAAAAGAAACTCCAAAAAAACCTTTAATTGCTGCTACCATGTTTGGTGTAACTACTCCATGTATAGATTATGCTAGAAAATATTTAGAAAATAAAGGCTATGAAGTAATTGTGTTTCATGCAACTGGCATAGGTGGAAAAACCATGGAATCCTTAATTGAATCTGGATTTTTTGAAGGGGTTTTAGATATTACAACTACTGAATGGTGTGATGAATTATTTGGTGGAGTATTAAGCGCTGGTCCTAATAGATTAGAGGCTGCTGGAAAATATGGGGTGCCTCAAGTTGTATCTTTAGGAGCCCTTGACATGGTTAATTTTGGACCTATGGATACTGTGCCTAAAGAGTTTTTAAATAGAAATCTATACAAACACAATCTGGCTGTAACTCTTATGAGAACAACAGTTGAAGAAAATGCAAAATTAGGTGAAATTATCGCTAAACAATTAAATAAAGCAAAAGGAAAAACTTCTTTAATGATTCCTCTAAAAGGTGTATCCATGATAGATGATGTGGGTCTTGCATTTTATGGGCCAAAGGAAGATGAAGCTTTATTTAATGCAATACGCCAAAATATCGATTTAAAATTAGTTAAAGTATATGAACTAGATAAGCACATTAATGATGAAGAATTTGCTAAAGAAGCTTGTGATAGATTAATTGAACTTATGGAAAATAAATAATTGGAGGTTAATATGAGAGAAGAAATAATAAGTAAATTAAAGAACCAAGTTAAAAATGGAAAAATAATCTTAGGCGCAGGGGCTGGCACTGGTATTTCTGCTAAAAGTGCTGAAGCAGGCGGTGTTGATTTAATTATTATTTACAATTCAGGAAGGTATAGAATGGCAGGTCGTGGCTCTCTTGCAGGCCTTTTGCCCTATGGCGATGCAAACCAAATAGTTGTAGATATGGGAAGAGAAGTTTTACCTGTTGTTAAACACACTCCAGTGCTTGCAGGTGTATGTGGAACAGACCCATTTAGGCTTATGAATGTTTTCTTAAAAGAACTTAAAGCTCAAGGTTTTAGCGGTGTTCAAAATTTTCCAACTGTAGGTTTATTTGATGGAGTATTTAGACAAAATTTAGAAGAAACAGGAATGGGATATGATCTTGAAGTGGATATGATACATAAAGCCCATGAGCTTGATATGCTTACAACTCCTTATGTATTTAATGAAGAAGAGGCTATAAAAATGGCAACAGCAGGAGCTGATATTTTAGTAGCTCATATGGGTCTCACTACTAAAGGCACAATCGGTGCAAAAACCGCCCTTTCCTTAGATGACTGCGTTAAAAAAATTCAAAATATTTGCGATGCTGCAAAATCAGTAAATGAAGATATTATGGTTATCTGCCATGGAGGACCTATTGCAGAGCCTGAAGATGCTGAATATGTTTTAAGAAAAACTAAAAACGTAGATGGATTCTTTGGAGCATCTAGCATAGAAAGATTTGCTACTGAAATAGGCATTAAAGTTCAAACTGAAAAATTTAAAAATATAAAATTTTAAAAATTAACCATGTTGGCCTGTTATGTTCAATTAAACAGGCCAATATTTCAATTTATAGTGTGAGGTATAAAATTATGAGATTCTCTATATTAACGCTTGGCACTCGTGGAGATGTGCAACCCTATATAGCTTTATCAAAGGAATTAATAAGTAGAGGTCATGAAGTAGTTATATGTACTGGTGAAAGCTTTCAAGATATTATTATAAAAAACGGCATAGAATTTTACAAAGCTCATTCAGATTTAATGTCAATGCTAAACACTCCTGAAGGTAAGGCTGTCATGAGCGGTGGACTAAAAAATTTTAAAGCTGCTATGGCTTATGCTAAAAATGTGGTTAATCCTGCCTTTCGTAAAACTCTAGATGATTTTTGGGAGGCATCTAAAAAAACTGATGCCATTATATATCATCCAAAAGCACTTGCTGCACCAGATATTTGTGTAAAATTAAACATCTTGTGTATAAGCATGCCTCCAGTTCCTATAACATATCCGATTTCAGAATTTCCTTGCCTTGCCATTTCAGCAAATAAAAATTTTGGTAAAGCTATAAATAAATTAACCTATAAATTCATGAAAATTGCTGATGCCTCTAGCATGAAAGAAATCAATGATTTTCGGATAAAAACCCTTAATCTTCCAAAACGTAAAGCTGGCATATATGCATATAAGATTAATAATAAAGAAATACCTATAATATATCCAATTAGTTCATATTTATTTAAAGATGTTCATAGCTGGAATGACAAAGTGTTTTTGCCTGGTTTCTTCTTTTTAAATGACCATGAATTAAACCTATCACCTGAAATAATAGATTTTATAAATAAGGGTAACAAACCGATAGCTATTTCATTTAGCAGCATGCCACTTAAAAATCCTGATTTTTTTAAACAAAACCTTTTAAAAGCATTAAAATTATCTGGTGATCGCACCATAGTTTTAACAGGTAATAGCGAAATATATTTTGAAAATGAGCCTGAAATTTTTTGTACTAAAGAAGCACCTCATACAAAGCTCTTTCCTTTGTGTAAAGGTGTTGTACATCATGGCGGTGTAGGCACTACAGCTTCTGCTCTTTATTCTGGCATACCACAGCAAATAATACCATTTTCTGTAGATCAACCATTTTGGGCCAGCAGGCTATTTAAGTTGGGATACGCTTTAAAACCATTGTATGAAACAAGTTTAAATTACAAGGATTTAGCAAATGCTTTTATAAATATGTCTGATAAAAATATAATAAGTAAATCAAAAGAAATTTCTAACATGATAATTAATGAAAACGGTGTTAAAAGAGCTGTGGATTATATAGAAAATATTATGAGCAATTTTTAAGTAAGCAGCTATAGCTATTCTATAATAATTAACAATTCTTTATATTATCTCTAATTTTATATCTAAAATTTATTTGTTTATGATAATTTTTACTACTTTATGTTATAATTAATACATAATAATAATAGGAGGATTGATAATAATGAAAAAGTTTCCTATTTTTATATTAATTCTTATTCTTATTTTTTCACTGTTAAGCTGCAATAATAGCACATCCACATCATTAAAAATTTCACCAGAAAATTACCCTAGAGTTGATGGTTCCACTGCAACTATTCCACTAGCCATTGCCTTAAGGAGCTCTATTACAGGTGAATCAAAAGACGCATTAGAATTATCTACAGTTCATTCCAAAACTACTCAATCTTTTCGAAACTTGCAATATGGATCTTGTGACCTGCTTATAGTTTATACCCCTAGCGATGATGTTTTAAAAGAATTAAAAGATGCTGGTATTGATATTTTTATGAAACCAATAGGAAGAGATGCTCTGGTTTTTTTTACTAACGAAAGCAATCATATTGATAATTTGACTCAAAAACAAGCTCAAGATATTTACACAGCAAAAGTTGTAAATTGGAAAGATGTTGGTGGAGGTGATTCTGAAATATTGCCTTTCCAAAGGGATAAAGAATCTGGAAGTCAAGTTTTAATGGAAAAATTGGTTATGCAAGACACTAAAATAATGGAGCCTAAGAAGGGATTCATGATATCTGGCATGGGTGAAATAATTGAAACTGTTTCAGGATATAACAATAAAGAAAATGCTTTAGGATATTCTGTTTATTATTATATAAGCGCTTTTTTAAATAAAGATTATAAAATAAAATTAATAAGATCAAATGGCGTAATGCCATCTAATAAAACAATTCAAGATGGGTCATACCCTTATACACAAGATTTCTACGCTGTTATAAAAGCTTCCGAGCCTGAAGATTCTAATACAAGAAAGCTATTTAACCTTTTAACTAGCAGTGAAGGCAAGAAGATAATAACTGAAGCTGGCTATGTTGCTTTAGATAATTAAGGGTTTGGTGATATTATGAGGAAATTTATATTTATATTTATTCTAATATTTATCTTAAGTAGCTGCTCAACTTCCACATTAAGCGAACCTACTATTTATTATAAATTGCCACAAGTTCATAGGACCTCCTTAAATACAAATTTAGAAAACAATAATTTTTTATATCCAATTGAAGAAAACGAGCTTTATGGATTTATAAATATAAATGGCGAAATAATTATAGAGCCAAAATTCACAAGATATTCAAGCGTTGATAAAGGCTATTATTTAGCATATACTGCAGATGATAATTTCACTGGTGGTTTAAGTAACCCTATTAATGGCACATATTTAATCTCACCTGGCAATAAAGTTATAAAGATAAGCGATAAAGACACATATATTAATCTTACTTCATCTAAAAAGTATGCAATAATTTATGATGAAGTATATGAAAATAATGATGTAACCATTTATAATTATATCTATGATTTAGTTAATGAGAAAGAAATAGCATCAAGCGATGAAAATAAGGAAATAATATCAGCTTATGATGATTTCTACGTATCTAAAATATCAGGTTTATATTATATTTTAAATTATAGTGGTGAAATCATAAGTGAAGGGTATAGCTCATTTGAATGGAATGCTGGTGATACTTTATTTTTTAGGGATGATAATACTACCTATTGGATAGATAAAAGTGGAAAATCTTTCTTTAAGTACGATTACTGCAATTATGCACTGCCTTTCTATGAAGATGTTGCAGCTATAATTACTAAGAACTTTGATTTATTATTTATTGATAAGGATAATAATATTTTAAATGCCTATTCCAATATATTATCTATTTACAGAGAAAACAATTTTTATTTTGCTTATTCAAATACAGAAAATACAGATATAATATTTGATACAAAAGGAAATAAAAAATTATTTGAAAGTTACTTAGGAAAAATACTTTATTATGAACCTTCAAGCAATTATATAACAACTTATAATGAGGCTTCCTCTGATTTTTACATTTTTGATAAAGATGCAAATATTAAAGAAACATTTAAAATACCAGAAGGATATAAAGAGCCAAGTTTATTATATGATTATTTAAGGATTGAAAAAGACTTGCTCTATGGACTTGGAACTGTTAAAAATGGACAAATTGAATGGGTCTTAGAACCTAAATACACCACCATTTATGGCGATAATTCATATGTTGTAGTCTTTAAAAGCAGCACCTTAAGCTATGGTTTATTTGATCTTGAAAACAAAAAATTCATACTTGATCCAAACTATCCAAATATATTTGCTTATGATAAAAATATGATTTATGTAGAATCTGCTTACTTCAAAGGTTATATACATGCAAATGGTGAATATGTATATGTAAAATCGAGCTATGGCTTTACAGATGATTAAAAAACTGGGGTAATCTAAAACCCCAGTTTTTTATAGCTACTTAAAACATCTATAAATTCTTGTCTATATCCCTTTTCATCTTTTCCCTTGCTATCTTTTGCCAAATTTATGATATTATCAATATTTATATTCTTTGAATACTCTGAATTTCTAAGTATGTGCCCAAATTCTATAACTGATTTTGCAAAATTAAAATCATTTGTGTTAAAATCCTTAATGTCTTCTTTTTTAACTTGATTTTTTATTAAAACACTTTCGCTTTCCCCTGGGTTTTTATATCTTATTCTTACCTCAAAGAGCTCATCATAAAATGGCACATCTGTAGCTTCTGTAGATGTTGAGTACTTATGCTCCACTGAATTATCATTTGAATTTAAATCAAGTTCGAACATTAAAACTACATCTGTTCCAATACCCACCTCCCCTGCATCTTTAGCATCATCATTAAAATCAGCGTTATCCATTTTTCTATTTTCATAGCCTATTAATCTATATGAATTAACTTCATTGGGATTAAATTCAACTTGAGCTTTAACGTCATTAGCTATTGCATACATATTCGTTTTTGCCTCATCTACAAGAACCTTTTCTGCTTGCTTTATAGAATCGATATAAGAATAATTTCCATTCCCATATTTAGATAATGTCTCCATTATATCGTCTCGAATATTTCCTGTGCCAAATCCCAATATTGAAAGATAAACTCCACTTTCTTTCTTTTCTTTAACTAAATCTTCAAGCCCATCAAGGGATGATATTCCTACATTAAAATCCCCATCTGATGCTAATATAATTCTATTGTTGCCATCCTTTATAAAGTTTTTTTCAGAAAGTTTATATGCAGTATTTATGCCATCAGCTCCTGCTGTTGAGCCTTGTGCACTTAAGCGATCTATGGCGCTTAATATTCTATCTTTGTCATTCCCTGAAACGCCATCTAATAATATTTCAGAAGATCCAGCATATGTTACAATAGATACCATATCTCCTTCTGATAAAGTGTCCACTAAAAGTTTAAAAGATTCCTTTAAAAGTGGCAATTTATCATAAGAATCCATAGAGCCTGAAGTATCTATTAAAAATGTTAAATTTGATTTTGGAACATCTGACATATCCACATCTTTTGATTTTACCCTTACAAAAGCTAAATATTTATCCTCATCAAATGGAGATTTTCCTATTTCATTATATATAGAAAATGCATTCCCCGTTTCTTGAATTTTTTCATCATATGAAAAATAATTCAGCATCTCTTCAATTCTAACTGCATCTTTAGGCGGCATGTTTCCACTATCAATATATCTTACAATGTTCCTATAAGAAGCAGTGTCAACCTTTAATGAAAATGTTATAACAGATTCATCGAAAGTGCTTATATTTTTATTTTCTTCAATGGGAAGATAGCTTTCACTTTCAGTGCCATCATTGTCTCCTACAATGACGTCATTGCTTTGTCCTATGGATGTAGCATTTTCCGATGGTGCTGCAGTACCAGCTGCTGCTGTAGTATTTACCTCTCCAGAATTAGAGGTATTTTTAGGTGCTCCACTGCTACAAGATGGCAAAAGAAATAAAAATAAAATAACCAATAAACTAATATTTTTTTTCATAACCATTCACTCCTTGATTTTTGCTCTGAGATTTTTCTCATTTGCAATATAAACCTGAAGCTTGTTAAAAACCTTTCACATTTTAGGAAATATTTTAAGAAGATCTTATTATCGATTCTCCTATAAAAATAAGATCCTTTGCATCGTAAGCATAAGGGCTAGTTAAAGTATATAATTTATCATTTAATTTAAATGTAATTAAGCTGTAATCAGCTTTGCTTATGCCATAGGCTTTAACATTTGATATATAAATCTCCTTAAGTCCATCTGTTTTTAAAATATCCTCTGAACTTTCCTCTTCAACTACTATATCATTATTTTCATTTCCTAAAACATAAAATATAGTTTTTTCTTTATCGTAATCAATGCCAGTAACCTTAAATCCTAAAGGTAATTTATTCGATAGCATCGCTATATCTTTTTCGCTATTTCTTGTGGAATCTTCAGCATAACTTCCACTTAAATTTCTTTGATTCATAAAATAAATATTAGTAACTAAAACTATTAAAATTGCACAGGCAACTAAACCCGAAGCCATATAATATTTTTTTTGTTTATCTTTTTTTATAGAACCTTTAATCTTTTTATCTAAAGTAGATGTATCCATGGCTTCTTTATTTAGTTTTTCAGAAAGCTCCTTTAAATCTTCTCCTTCCTCATCCATATACTGTCTTGCAATAGCTTCAAAGAATCTATCTTCATTTTTCATGGAGCCACCTGCTACTTAAAATATGAACAAATATATTCATATCAAGAAAATTCCTTCTTCAACGTATCTGCCCTTGAAACAATATTTTGAAATATTATTTCTAATAACATTTGATATGATACTCCAAAGGCGTAAATTCCCGACTAGCCATCGGTACATGTATACAATCGCTTTTTAATTTGCTATTTTGTATACTTTTGCATTTGCAAGGTTTATACTGGCATTTAAATCTCTATCTATTTCATGACCGCATTCGGGACATTTATATATCCTATCTTTTAGTTTGAGATTTTTATTTAAGCATCCACATTTTGAACATAGTTTTGATGATGGATAAAACCTATCTACTATTCTAAGCTCTATTTTATGAATTTTGCATTTATATGTTAATTTATTTCTAAATTCATAAAACTTCTGTCCTTGGATTACTTTTGATAAATGCCTGTTTTTCATCATTCCCTTAACATTTAAGTCTTCAATTGTTATAAAGGATGGTTTGGTTTTCACTATCTTGTTTATAACTTGATTTACATGATTTTCTCTAATATTGTTAAGCTTTTGATGTGCCACTTGCACTTTTTTTACTTGCTTTTGAATATTTTGTTTAGTAGCTTCTCCTTTTTTAATTTTATTTCTCTTTTTTAAGCTTTCATATTTCCTTGAAAGCTTTCTTTGTTGTCTTTTTAAGTATTTTTCTAATCCTTTGACTTTTTTTGTCTTATTTATATTTTTAAATGGTTCTTTTATGTTTGAACATACTGCAAAATTATTTATTCCTAAATCTATTCCTATTCCTTCATTTAAGTTTTTAAATGAATAATCTTT
>JAVBPD010000027.1:0-46750 GCA_031549885.1 Clostridiaceae bacterium | reverse complement strand
CTCTAAAGATAAAGGAGAAAGATCTATTTGGTTGCGTGTTTCCTTTATAGGGTCATTTTTAACTCTTGCAGTAGGAAATACATTATCCCCAGCATGAGTTTCAATATTAATACCCATTCTTTTAAATCCTTCTTTAAGATTTAAAAAATTATTATTGCCCATTATGCTGCTCCTAATATTATTACTATATTTATATTACAAGAAATAAAATATATGACAAAAAACTCATGGTTTTTACCATGAGTTTAAAAAAATATTATAAATCAAATGTTTCCTTATTAGTAACAATTCTTTCACATTTTTTAAGAGATATGAATTTTGATCCATTAAATTGACCATTTTTTTCTACCATTTTATTGCCAAGAGCTACTAACTCTGTCTCACTTAAATCATTTCGCAAATCTTTAATTGAAACATCATAAGTGTTTCCATTTTCTAAATTAAAAGTAAATACAACTTTAATTTCTTCCATTTTATGCCTCCGTTAAATTATATACAGTATTTTGTTCAATAGATTTAGGTTGAGCCTTTAAGCAATTGCCCAAAGCTTGCCCCATTTCATATAAGTCCTCATCAGTTGATTCAATAGGTAAAAATCCAAATGATTGCTTTCTTTTTAAGTTTTTTCCTTCATCTGAAAGAAATTCATAAGATATTATTAATGAATTTGTCTTTAAGTTTTTAACCACCATCTTCAGTACCGCCTTTTCAATTTATTTATTGTTTAGCATCTAAGTGCTTAGTATAATATATAAAATAAACTGTTAAAATGTTACAATATTAATAAAATTAAATAAAAAAAGCAATGCACTTTCATTTTTCTTGAAATTATGCATTGCTTTTAATTAATTAAGCAGCTTTTTTTGCAGCAGGTGCTGGTCCATTTATTAAATTCTCTTCATATTTAAAATCAACAGTTTTCATTTCTTTTATAATTTCTACTAATTTATCTCTTAAAGGTATCATAGTATCTTTAACATCAGTTGCAGCTGAGAAATCATATTTATCTCCACCTGACATTAAGAAATCTATTGAAGATACAGTATAATCTTTATTCATATCAATTGGAGTTCCATCTAAAAGTTCCATATGAGTAATTCTCGATCCTGCTTCTTTTGTGGAATCATACCATACATTTATTCCATAGAACTGTCCAGGTCTAAAGTCTGTGGACATTATTCCATGTTCAATTACCTTTTTAAGATCTGATCCCTTTAATTTCATGGTAACTAAAGTATTATCAAATGGGAATATTTGATACATTTCACCCATTGTAATATCTCCAGCATTAAGCGATGTTCTTATTCCACCACCATTAAATATAGCTATTTGAGTGTCACCAGCTTTTGCAAGAAGCATTGAAGAAAGCTGTCCCATTGGTGTAACTTGCATATTATCTGTATCATGAGTATATTCAGTTGCAGCATTTCCAATTACTTCATTTAAAATTGGCCCAAGCTTTTCAATATATGAATCAAGTATAGCTTTAACTTCAGCATTAGGAGCTAAATCAGTTCTATTAAACAATTCATCATATTTTGTATCAATTGAAACAAGCTTATTTGTATCATCAAATGCTAAATTCATTTCAGCAAGTCCTCTTCCATAGTATCCACCTTGAACTACTGGAATGCCGTTAATTTCTCCATTAATAAATTGGTGAGTATGTGCAAAGAAAACCGCATCTACATCTTTAACATTATTTGCAAAATCAACAATTTCTCCAGTTATTTCTTTAGTATCACTGTCTTGCATTCCACCTAAGTGAGTAAGCGCTATTACTGCATCAACCTTACATTGCTCTTTTAAAACTTTTGCCCAGTGTGTTGCAGATTCAGCAGGATCTCTAAATTCTATGTTGGCAACATTTTCAGGAGTTGTTTTATATGCTGTTTCTGGTGTTGCTATTCCAATAAGGCCTATTTTAACTCCATCAATATCAATAACTTTAGTTGGTTTAGCCCAAGTTACAGGTTGTCCTGTAGTTTTATCGTAAATATTTGAAGCTAAAAAGTCATAACCACCATCTTTTGACCATTTAGGTATTAAATCGACACCCCAGTCAAATTCATGGTTACCAACTGCTGATACCACCATTCCCATTTTCTTTAAAATATCATTAACTACAGCACCCTTTGTTAAATTTGAAGGTGCGCTTCCTTGGAATAAATCTCCAGACCCTAAAAATACAGTATTAGGATTATCTTTTTTAATTTTATCAACAGCATCAGCAAGCTTTGCTATACCAACATTTTTTCCTGATTCTTCAACGTTTCCGTGGAAGTCATTTACTGATACTAAAGTGATTTTTTTGTTTGCAGAAGTTGCTGCTGCCACATCAGCAGAAGCTGTCGCATCAGCAGAAGCTACCGCATCAGCAGAAGGTGTTACATCAGCAGAGGTTGTTAAATCAGCAGCAGTTAAACTTCTCACATTAGGAGTTCTTCCATCTTCTGATGTTGGAATGTTTATTTTTCCGCTATTAACAAGTTCTACAGCTTTAGTTCTTAATTCATTATCATAGCTATATCCTGTTAACTCCCAATTCTTTGTATAAAAATCACTAGTTGCAATTTTTCCTCCCTTTACTTCTTTTATGTATTTTCCAATTAAATCCCTCACTGCAGAAATTGATTGAGATGATGAATCATAAACTACTTCAACATCTTTAGAATCTTTAAACAAGTCATTTATTAACTGTGTATTTGCTCTATAGTTATTGCAGGTTAAATAAATAATATCGCTGTCTTTTACTTCTACCTTATCTTTTGAATAAACTAAGCCTTCAATTCTTGAACCTGCTGGTTTTGAAATATTTATTTTATAATCAACCTCTGAGAACATATCGTAATTATATATTCTAATATTAGGATCAAATGATATAGTCAAATCACCTGGTTTAAACTGGTTATAATAGCTTACAGACCACTCCATATACTTTTTAAGAAGGCCACCATTTATTTTTAATGTATATAAAGTATTATCGTATTTATAAATTTTAGCTGTATCGGCTTTTAAAATTTGACCTTGTTTGCAATTTGCATTTGCGTCAAATAAAGCAGCTGATGATACTCTTCTTGCTCCATCTGGAACAGCTTTATTTTCATTTCCATAGTAAAGCTGTACTGTATTAATTAAATCAACAAGTGCTGTATCTTGTACCTGAGCTTGTACTATTCCTTTAACTTCATCATCTGGAGATAAATCCCCATCAACAAGTTGTCCAATAACTTGTCTAGCATCAGCTAATGCTTTTTCATGTGCTGGAGTTAATGCTGCTTCAAGCTCAGAATCTGCTGTTACTCCATCCATTTTTATATTTTCTGCTTTTTTGTCAACTACTGTATATGTTGAACCGCTCTTTTGAACAGTTAAATCAACCTTAGCTAAATTTTCACCATATTTACCTGGCTCTATTATAATAGCATTTCCACCGGTTTTATCGCTAAATAGGGCATGTTCATGTCCTGCAATTACAGCTGAAATCTCAGGGTTTTTGTCTGCCACGTCCTTTGCGCTATCTCCACCATACTCCCCATCATAAGCTTGGTGTATTGTGGCAATATATATATCTGCTAAATTCTTTGATTTAATCTCATCTATTACTTTTCTGGTCTCCTCAGTAGGACTTTTAACATCATAACCAACTAGATTAGGACCATCCCATTTTGTAATATAAGGGGTTACCATTCCAATAATAGCAACTCTAACTCCAGCAACAGTTTTAATAGCATAAGCATCATATAACCTTTTTCCATCTTTGTACAAGTTTCCACATAAAACTGTTCCTTTAAATTCAGATGCAACTTTTTGAAGAGCTGGAACTCCATAGTTAAATTCATGATTTCCAAAGTTCCAAGTATCATATCCAATTAAGTTCATAGCTTGTATCATAGGGTGAATAGAATCGTTTAAAAATAATTGAGATGAGTTATCTTGAATTGTATCACCATTATCTAACACTAAAGTATTTGGATTTTGTGCTTTTAGTTCTTTAACTTTCGTAGCTATTTGTGCAAGGCTGCCTTTTGTATTTGGCAAATCAGAAGCATACTCATAAGGCATAAATCTTCCATGAAGATCTGATGAAGCAATAATTTGGATATCTAGTGTATCGTTTACATTTGCCGCAAAAATATCGACTTTCACAATTAGTCCAAATAATAGACTTAAAATTAAGGATAGATAGAGAAATTTAAAACCTTTGTTTTTATACATAAAATCCCTCCTAATTTTTATAAATTACAAGAGAAATTATACCCTATTCTCCTCATTTAGTAAATATTTAAAAAATATATAATATTTTTTATTTTGATAAATTTATACTAAATTTTACTTAAAAACTTTAATTATAATTTAATATATAATTAACAAAAGTATATTAATCGTTTTTATTATATTTATTTCTACTTATTTCGATATACGATTATTTACTATAATTTACCATATTTTCATTTATACGCAATTTCATTAAAAAAATAAAAACTGTATTTTCAAAAATAATATAAATAAAAAAACAATATACATTGACAGGCGATGTATATTGTATTATGATATAGTAAATAAATTAATTAACATTTTATATGTTTTTCTTATACTTAAAGTATGGAGGCGATTAATTTGTCCATTACATCAGATCTTATAAGAGGTAATACAGATATGATCATACTTGCTCATTTAACTAAAAGAGAAAGTTATGGATATGAAATCAATAAATTAATACAGATAAAATCTAAAAATAGATATGAATTAAAAGAAGCTACCCTTTATGGAGCATTTAGAAGGCTTGAAGAAGCAGGATATGTTTATTATTATTGGGGGGATGAAAATACTGGTGCAAGAAGAAGATATTATAAGATCACTCCAAAAGGAAGGCAAGCTTTTGAAAGATATTTATCAGAATGGAATGAAGCTGTAAATATAATATCTGATCTTATTAATCAAAATGGGGAGGATTTTGAAAATGATTGATAAAATAAAGGAGTATGTCTTTAAATTATTTGAAAGCGCTCCTCAAACATCAAGGGTAAACGAAGCAAAAGAAGAACTACTTGCAGGTTGTATTGATAAATATAATGATTTAATTAATTCAGGTAAAACAGATGTAGAAGCATACTCTGAAGTTATTTCAGGCATTGGAGATGTCAATGAACTGTTGAGCACAATAATTGAAATAGATAAAACAAAAAATTTTGAAAAACCTTACTCACAAAAATCATATAATTCTACTCCAAAGAATACAGATTTAGAAATTTTTAATTTAAAAAAGAAAAGAAGGACATTAATATCTACTGGAATATTTATGTTTATCTTTGGCTTTATAGTTCCAACTGTAATATCCATACTTGATTTAGATAATTTGCGCTTTTCTATTATGCTTATGTTTTTGCTTTGGTCTATTGCACTTTTTCTCATCATTTATGGAATTACTTCAACAAGATTAAATGAAAATATGGAAAATGATGATCAGATACCAAGCAAAGGACTTAGAGGACCTATTACATCTACCTTATGGTGCATAACTGTAATATTATATCTTTTTTTAAGTTTTATTACTTTCCGCTGGGATGTAACTTGGTTGATCTTTATGTTTGCTACTATTATACAAATGATAATTAACTACATTTTTTCACCAGTAAGGCATCATAAAGGTCATATGATTTCTATCTTATGGACATCTTGTGTATTTTTTTATCTATTTATAAGCATGGCAACATTTAGATGGGATATAACATGGATTTTATTTCCAATAGCTGTTGGCATACAACAAATTATTATCCTATACCATGCATGGAGGAAGTCAAAATGAAAAAATATAATTTTGCATTTATAGGTATGATATGTTGGACTTTGATAGTCGTATTACTTTTATGCATTTTTATATATGGATTAACAAAATCCTCATTTGCTTCAAATATAATGTTAAGTAAATACAAAGGCTCTACATTAATAAAAGAGCAAAAATTTTCATTAAACAATTTATCAAAATTCAATATAAAAACAAGCTATGAAAGCATAACAATTAAGACCTCAGATGCTAACGATATAGTAGTTTACCAATATGGAGACCCAAAGTACAATGAAGAATTTCAATCTGCGTTAAAAAGTGATAACCTTACAATTAATATACCCCATAACAAAAATAAATCTATGAGCATTTTTAACTTTTCATTTAGAAAATCTCCCAGACTTGAAATAATGATTCCGCAAAAATATAAAGATGATCTTTCATTAATTTCAACTTCTGGAAGCATATCAGTTGAAGGAAATTATGATTTAAAAGAAGTTATTTTAAACAGCATTTCTGGAAGCATAAATATAGACTCCCTAAGTGCTTCCTCAGTTACTTTTAAGTCCACATCTGGCTCAATTAATGGTGAAAGTTTAAATGTTAAAAATAATATAGATTTATCAGCTATTTCAGGAACTATCAGATTCCAAAATATTAATAGCAAAAAATATGACATTAAAACAACCTCAGGAAGCTTTATATCAAATAAACTTACAGGGGCAGGAAACATTAAGTCCATTTCAGGTTCAATTACAATAAATAATTTTTCAATATTAGGAGACTGTTATATAAATACCACATCAGGCTCCACAAACCTACACATGGCACCTTCACAAAACTGCAAATTAACGATTACTACAACTTCTGGATCCATAAACTCAAGCATCCCAATTAATTATGAAAATAATAAGAAAAATAAAGCAACTGGAACCATTGGAGATGGTTTAAATGGAACATTAGAAATATCTGCAACATCAGGTAGCATTAATATTAATTGATAATGTAATATTAATAAATATGATGTATAATAATCTTGAAACATTATACAAGGGGGTTTTAACATGTTTGGAACTAATTTGCCTTTAATTAAAGAAGAGCATTTTTCAATTGAAGATATGAAAGAATTTTATCTTGAGGCAACCTATGAAAATGTATCTATCAGATTAATTGAAAGCAATGAAATAACTGTCCGTCAATATGGTGAACCTTTTGTGGATAAAGAATATACCTCCTCATTTAAAGATGGTATATTGCACTTATATTTTCCAAGCAGAAATTCAAGGATAATTGATTTTTCGTTAATTGGAAAAAACCTTAGAGTTGAAATCCAAATACCACAAAAATATTCAAATGCCATAACTTTAATTACATCTTCAGGCACAATAAAAATCTCTGGTGAACCTACATGGGGAAATACTACTATGGAAAGTAAATCAGGTAGTATAAATATTGATAAAATTAATAGTGAAAGTTTATCATTAGTGTCTTCATCAGGTAGCATAAATTTTGATTCTTGCACAGTTAAAAATATTTCTAAATTCAAAGCAAGTTCAGGTAGCTTAAATTTTTATAATATTAAATCATTAAATTCAAGCATAGAGACTACTTCAGGATCTATACGAGCTAGAAATATTGAAGTTAGTGATGAACTAATGCTTTCATCAAGTTCTGGATCCATGAGAATTGAAAATATCTCATGCCAATTATTTAATATTCATTTGACATCTGGAAGTTTGCAAGTAAATTCTCTTATAGGCAAAGGGAACATATTTACTTCGTCAGGTTCCATTAAGATAAATAGCTTTAAAATTTTAGGTGATTCTCAAATGAATACCTCATCAGGTTCTGTACAATTATCAATGTCACAATCTGATAATTATACATTAAACCTTAAAACATCTTCAGGGAATATAAATTGCAGCAAACCTTTAAGCTATGAAGGAACTAGAAAAAATAATGCAACTGGAACTGTTGGAGATGGCTTAAATGGAACATTGTCTATTACAACATCTTCAGGAAGCATTCATATAAGATAAATAAACGGGCCCAATTAGGACCCGTTTATTTTACTTTTTAACATCATTCCATATTTCATCAATAGCTTTAACTTTATCACCAATATCCCTTAAATATTCTCCCTCTTGCAGATCTTCCTTAGGAGGATAAATAGCAGGGTCATCCATAATAGATGAATCAATTAAATTATATGCAGCCACATTAGGATTTCCATAAGGGAAATAATAAGAAATTTCAGCGCTTATTTCTGGTTCCATTATGAAATTCATAAACAATTCAGCTTCCTCCACATTTTTAGCTCCTTTAGGTATTACGAAGTTATCCTGTTGCAAGAAAAGCCCTTCCTCTGGAATAACAAGTTTAACATTTGGATTATTTCTTTTAGCCAAGGAACCTTCAGCACCCCAAGCAAAAATAGCTTTAGCTTCCCCATTTATTAATAAAGTTTTAGGTGAATCAGAATCATAGGCTTTAATATTTTTTTGAAGCAAGGTAAAATCTTCTTTAGCCTTAGCCAATGCCTCATCAGAAGTTTCATTTAATGGATACCCATTTTTCTTCATTATCATACCAATTATAACCCTTGGGTCATCAAGCACTGCAAGAGAATCTTTAAATTCTTTATTCCAAAGATCTTTATACCCTGTTATAGGCGCAGATACTTTTGAAGAATCATAAGCAATAATCCCTGCAAGCCACATATAAGGTACGCTATATTTATTTTCAGGATCAAATGGAAGTCCCATAAAATTTGGACCAATATTTTTTAAATTTGTCAAGCTTTCTTTATTAATAGTATCTAGTAAACCTTGCTTAGCCATTATTTCTACCATAAAATCAGAAGCAACTGCAATATCATAATTGCTCCCTCCTGCTATAATCTTAGCAAGCATCTCTTCATTAGATGAAAAAGTATTGTAATTAACTTTTATATTATATCTTTCTTCAAATTTATCAATTACAGATTGAGGCAAATATTCAGACCAGTTAAACACATTTAAGGTTTTTTTAGGCTCAGCTTTTATAGATGGGAAATATATAAATGCCCCAAGTGTTACCACAACTAAAAACATGGCAATTAATATTTTTTGAGTTTTATTTATATGAATATGAACATCTTTAAGCTTTGTAGATAATAACACTAAAATAATAGTGGCTATCATCATAATGGTTGACAAAGCATTTATTTCAGGGGAAACCCCAAATTTAACCATGGAAAATATTTTAAGCGGCAATGTGGTGCTTCCTGGTTTTGCAACAAAGAAGCTTATGATAACATCATCTAAAGATAATGTAAAGGCAAGCATTCCACCTGAAACTATACCTGGCATAATAATAGGAAGGGTAATCTTAAAAAAAGTTTGAATTGGAGTAGCTCCTAAATCTTGAGCTGCCTCTTCAAGCGCCCTATCAAATCCTACAAGCCTTGCCCGTACAACTGATACCACATAGCTTACAGAAAATGTGATGTGAGCAATAATTAAAACTATTAAACCATTAGAGAATACCATGTTTATTCCAGGTATTTTATCAACATTAGAAAAAAATATGAGCATTGCAATACCCATAACAATTTCTGGTATAACAACAGGTATATATAAAAGTGAATCAACTAAGCCTTTTCCAAGAAATTTATATCTATACATGCCAATTGACACTAAAGTTCCAAGTACAACAGAAAAAGCTGTGCTCACAAATGCAACAATTAAAGTATTTTTTAAAGCTTCCATTATGCCGGCATTTTGGAATAATGATCCATACCATTTAAATGTAAACCCTTCCCAAACAGCATTTAATTTAGAATCATTAAAAGAGTAAATGATTAAAATAATGATAGGAGCATATAAAAATACATACATGAGAATTCCAAATATTTTATCAAATAATTTATTATTTCTTCCTATCACAACTACATCACTGAACCTTTCTCACTGCCACCTAATTTAAAGTTTATAGCAATTAGTATTACCATGATTATCATAAGCACAACTGAAATAGCCGAACCAAATGGCCAATCCCTAGCAGTTAAAAATTGGTTTTTAATCAAATTGCTCATAAGCACAATTTTGCTTCCACCCATTAAATCTGGTATGAAAAAGAAACCTAAAGTAGGTACAAAAACTAAAAGACATCCTGATACTATACCTGGAAGCGTCAGTGGCAATTGTATCTTTAAAAAAGTCTTAATTGGTGATGCTCCAAGGTCAAGAGACGCTTCAATAAGAGAATATTCCATCTTCTCAATGGAAGTGTAAAGCGGAAGAACCATAAACGGAAACATCATATATACCATACCAACTAAAACTGATGCATTTGTATACAAAAGCTTTAGTGGCTCTTTAATTATTCTCGCTGCTAAAAGAAAGCTGTTAATAATCCCTTCAGACCTAAGTAGTATTATCCATGCATAAGTTCTGATCAAAGAATTAGTCCAAAATGGCAATATTATAAGAAGCATTAAAAGTGGCCTAAATTTACCTGAAGCTTTTGCAGCAAATGATGCAAAGGGATAGCCTAAAAAAAGGCATAACAATGTGGTGGCTAAAGAAATAAATATGCTTTTATAAAATATTTCAAAATATCTAAAGTCAAAGAGCCTCTTATAATTTTCAAAAGAGAAAGTATAAACTACCTCTCCAACCTCTCCTCTTGTTGCAAAGCTAACTATTAATATAAAAAGTATTGGTATTACAAAAAAAATCACAAGCCAAAGACAAGTAGGTAAAAGGAGCCCAAGGGCTCCTTTGTTAATTTTAATCATTTTTTTCAATAAACTTCACCTGACCCTCACTATTACAGAATAATTAATTTTACTAGCCTTTCATTATGACGGAATTCTTAGAACTCCATGTAACAAAGACGTTTTGTGCTTCATCTGAAAAATCAAAATTATCATTTACTGGTTCTGTAACAGTGATTTCACTTCCATCGCTTAAATTTACAACTGTTCTAAGCGACGCCCCAGTATATATTCTCTCTTTCAGCTTTGCTTTTAAATATACATCCCCTTCTTCAGGATTTTTCTTTATTTTAACCCTTTCAGGCCTTATTGCAACAAATATTTTCTCTCCAATTTTAAGGTCAGAATCATTAACTCTTATTTTATCTCCTTCATTGTTAAGCTTGAGCAAAGTTTCTTTGTCATTGACTTTAATGACTTCACCTTCAAGAAGATTAGTTTCTCCAATAAAGTCTGCAACAAATTTTGTTTTAGGTCTTTCATATATCTCATCAGGAGTTCCAATTTGCTCAATATTTCCTTCACTCATAACTACAATCCTATCTGACATAGTAAGAGCTTCTTCTTGATCATGTGTAACAAACACAAAGGTTATACCTAATTTGCGTTGTAGATGTTTTAATTCAATCTGCATCTGCTTACGTAGCTTCATGTCAAGAGCCGATAAGGGTTCGTCTAATAATAACACCTTGGGATTATTTACTATAGCCCTCGCAATGGCAACTCTTTGTTTTTGGCCTCCACTTAATTTATCAGGCATTCGATTTTCATAACCTTCTAATTGAACCATTTTAAGCATTTCCATTACCTTTTCTTTAATGATGTTTTTAGGGACTTTTTTCATGTTCAGGCCAAATGCTATATTGTCATAAATGTTCATATGTGGAAACAAAGCATAATTTTGAAAGACTGTATTTACAGGTCTTTCATGAGGTGGTTTTTTAGTAACATTGTCTTTATCTAAATATATTTCACCACCATCTGCCATCTCAAACCCTGCAATAAGCCTTAATGTAGTGGTCTTACCACAACCACTAGGGCCTAAAATAGTAATAAACTCACCTTTATTAATATCTAAGTCTATTGAATTTACTGCAAAGCTCCTTTTACCGTCAAAGCTCTTTGTAAGCTTTTTTAACTGAACTAATACATCCATTGTCACACTTTATCAACTCCTTAATAAATTTAATCTAAAAATAAAAACTTCCCCACCTAAAATTTTGGCAAAGAAGATTTGTATTCAATAAAACGCTTGCAGCCCCTATTTGTCTGCATTTAAACTAAACTGTATTTAATTCATTTTCTGAAGAAAATAATATCATAAGCAATAATATATTTCAATAGTTTTACTATAAATATTTATAAGCAATATTGAATTTTTATTAATGCATTTATTTATCTGTCTATATTTTATGTATTATAGTTAATATAAGTACTAATAACAATTAAATATATAAATTGATAGTATTTATTTTTTATGTTAAAATAGTTAAAATTAGTATTATTTTAGGTGATGAATAATGATCAAAAAACGCCCAATACTTAACTTTTTTATTCTTACAGCATCCTCTATGATGCTCGTATTACATATGAATGCATATGCAACCACACCTTTAAAAGAAGAAGTTAAGCCAATTACAATTTCTGTTAAAGATGCGATTTCAAAAAAATTAAAATTTTCATTTAATATCTTTAACACAAATATTAATAAACCAAAATCAAATAAAATGATGACTCTTTGCAATACTATGGATGATTTGCTTAAATATACTAACGACATTAATTATCAGCCTACAAATTCATCAAATCCTTTTACAAAATATGTTATAACTAAATACAATAATAACTTCTTTAAAAACAACTCTATCATTGTAATCTGCGATTCTGGAACCTTTTTAGAGCGCAAAGTTACAAATGTAATTGTAAAAAACAATGAGCTTTTTATAACCATCGAAAGAAAAAATTTTGTTAATACCTTTGCAGCTTCTTATAATCATATTTTAGTAGAAGTATGCAAAAGCGATATTAAGAATGTGAAAAAAATTAATTATGATTTTGTTGACAAAAAATGATTTAGGACGAAACATTTCATTATGTTTCGTCCTATTTTCATTTAGCAGCAGTCTCTTCCTTTAAAGAAGAATAATAATATGATTATCCATATTATGCCGCCTCCACCGCATCCTCCGAATAATCCATCAAGGCCAAACCCTCCACCAGATCCATTATTGCAGCATGGATCGCAACAAGGATCACAGCACCTCTCTCTTTCACAACAACAACGCCTTCTGTGACTCATTTCTTATTCCTCCTATAATTTATTACATTTTATACTATGAAATTTATATAAACATGTTACCTATATAATAATTTATTTCAATATTTATTTTTGTAATAAATTAATCAAAATCATAAGCTCTTTCTTTGACAAAATTCAGTACCTTTTCTAAATTTCGTAAACTATTGCCTTCATCTATTCTAAAAGAATCTTTTATACCTATATTGTCCCTGCCTACAATGATAAAGCTGTTAACTTTGTCAAGATATCTTCTTGCATATCTAATATTTATCATGGGAGCTGCATATCTATTGCTTAAAATAACAGCAGATTTTAAATTTGCTTCGTTTTCATAAAGTATCATAAGCCTGATGCACTTTGCACCTTGAAATGGATTTTGGATAAACTTTACATTTTTATCTTGATTAAACTTAGGATTATTAAAATTTTTATTATCATTTTTATTATCAATAAAGCCTTTATGGTCATAAAAATTATCATAATTATTAGACCTAAAACGAATATTTAAATTCTTTAATATTCCTCTTGCAATAGCTGAACCAATCTTTTCAATATTATCCATTATAAACTTTGCATCTTGAGGGTTGTCGTGAAAACCAACTTCAATTAAAGTTGCAGGAGCTGTCGTATGGCTCAATTCATATAGCGAAGTTGAATAATTAACTCCAAAATCGTTTGTAGGAGTTACCTTTGCAACCTCATCATAAACATCATTAGCAAGTGCATCACCTTTAGTTCCTTTTTTATATGCAAATCCCATTGCACCTCTTGCAGTGTGTTTATTATCACCTGAAGCATTTGAGTGTATTGCTACATGTATATCTGGCTTTTTCGCATTTGAATCTGCTACAATTTGAGATAGAGTCATGTTGGGACTATTTCTATATATTGTGATTTGATCTTTTTTACAACAAAGATATCTTTCAACGGCATCTGCTATTTCATTCATCCTAAATTCTTCACTGCCATAATTTTCATAACCTATATTATCTTGTTGAGTAGATGGGCTTAAATAAACCTTAGGCATGTTTCCTCCAAGAATATTTCTTTCACATATATTCTATGAATATAGAAAATAAAGGTGAATAAGCGTTATTTTTTATTTCTAAACAAAATAAATAAGCTATTTAAAATTGCTATAACGCCAGAGAAAAATATTATTATAAACCATTGATTTATATTAACAGCTTCAGTTTTAAAAACACCTTGTAAAAATGGTATATAAATAACGCATAAAAGCATTATTAAAGAAGAAATTACTGCCAAAATTAATTTAACATTGCCAAAAGGGTTAATTTCAAAAATTGATTCATTTTCACTTCTGCATTCAAAAACATGTATTAATTGAGAAATAATTAAAGTTGATAAAGCAATGGTCCTTGCTTTTTCAAGTGTAAAACCATAAAAATTAGCTGCAATAAATGATAAAACAGTACAAACACCTATTAAAGTACCTCTTAATAATATTTTTTCGCTTAACTTGTTAGTAAATATGCTTTCATTTTTATCTCTAGGCTTTTCCTTCATCACATCGCCATGGTAATTATCTACCCCTAATGCTAAAGCAGGCAGCCCATCTGTTGCTAAATTTACAAATAAAATTTGTATAGATAAAAGCGGTATATCTAAATTCATTAATGATGCAAGAAACATGGTAAGCACTTCACCTAAATTGCATGATAATAAATATCTTATAAATTTTCTTATATTTTTATAGATGACCCTACCTTCCTCAACAGCAGAAACTATAGATTTATAGTTATCATCAAGCAAAATCATGGAAGCAACCTCTTTAGTTACATCTGTTCCAGCAATGCCCATAGCAATACCAATATCTGATTCCTTTAAAGCTGGTGCATCGTTGACACCATCTCCAGTCATAGCTACTACATTGTTTAACTTCTTAAATGACCTAACTATTTTTAATTTATGTTCTGGCGTAACCCTGGCAAATACCTTTGTATTTTTAATTCTTTCACTTAACCTTTCATCTTCAATTTTTTCAAGCTCCTCGCCAGTTAATACTTCTCTTTCATCTTTTACAATTCCTAATTCTTTTGCAATTGCAAATGCAGTATTTTTATGATCTCCAGTTATCATAACAGGTGTAATGCCAGCTTCCTTACATTTTAAAATAGCATCTTTAACTTCTTTTCTTGGAGGATCCATAATACCTGCAAGACCTGCAAAAATAAAATTATTTTCAACCACAGAATCAACATTTCCACTTACTTCTTTATATGCACCTGCAATACACCTTAAAGCTTTATAGCTTAAAGATTCAATAGTCCTTAAAACCTCAGCCTTTAAAGTATCAGTAAAAAGCTTAGCCTCACCATTGTCTAAAATAAAATTACATTTTTCTAAAACCCTTTCTGGAGCACCTTTTAAATACATATATTTTTTATTATTATAGTTTATAACTACACTCATCATCTTTCTTTTTGAATTAAAGGGGATTTCCTTTAACCTTGAAGAACTATTTAAGTAATCAATTAATTCTGATGTTTTATTTAAATATATATTTACAAGAGCTTTTTCTGTAGAGTCTCCATTTAATGAATTGCTCAATTCTTGTATATCTTGGTTTATATTTAAATTTTGACAATATGTAAAAATATTCTTTAAATATTGATTTTGTGGTGGCGCTTCCTTTTCCAAATCGTAAATTTTCCTGTTATAGTACATAACCTTTGCTCTCATTTTATTTTCAGTTAAAGTTCCTGTTTTATCGCTGCATATTACAGAAGTACATCCTAAAGTTTCCACAGCAGGAAGCTTTCTAACTAGAGCATTTCTCTTAAGCATCCTAGAAACTCCAAGGGCAAGGCATACTGTTACAATAGCTGGCAAGCCTTCAGGAATTGCAGCCACCGCAAGGGATACTCCTAATAAAAACATTTCATAAATATTTTGCCCACGTATTACACCTGTAATTGTTACTACAATGCAAACTCCAATACATAAAAAAACTAAAATCTTTCCAAGATGGTCAAGCCTAACCTTAATTGGAGATTTCTCTTCTTCAACATTTTGAATTAAATGTACAATTTTGCCCATTTCTGTTTTCATTCCAACGCTTATAACTTCTGCATGACCTCTTCCTGATGTTATAATTGTTCCCATGAAAATTTTATTATTATCACTTAAATTTTTTTCAACGCCAATGGATTCTCCTGTTAAAAGTGATTCATCAACTATAATACCCACTTCATCAATTAACCTTGCATCAGCAGGAACTCTATCACCTGTTTCTAAAACCATAATATCACCAACAGTTACTTCTTCTGCATTTATTATCCGTACACTTCCATCTCTATATATTTTTGCTGTTGGAGATGCTAATTTTTTTAATGCCTCTAATGATTTTTCTGTCCTATATTCTTGAATAAATCCTAGTACACCGTTCATAATAATAATTATTAAAATGGTAATGGCATCATAAGTTTCTCCCATAAAAAAAGAAATCACTGTGGCTATAATAAGTATTAAAGTTATAACATCTGTAAATTGTGATAAAAAAAGCTTTAGGGGAGATATCTCTTCTTTTTTCTCTATTGTATTTTTCCCACATTCATCTATTCTTCTTTGTGCTTCTTTTGTTGTAAGTCCATATACTGTAGCATTGTATCTCAAAATAAACACTCTCCTCTCTAAGTAATTTATATGTAGAAATAGAGTAACATTATGTATATAGATTTAACTTTTCTTTAAAGAGTTCAATATTTATTAAATAAGTATGTATACTACATCATTAAAATTTGATAAAATATTTACATTCATTAATGGAAAGGATGATTTTATGAAGGATACTATATATATTGTTGGTCATAAAAATCCTGATACAGATTCTATTTGCTCCGCTATATCCTATGCAGAATTTAAACATAAAATAGGAAACAATGCCATTGCCGCAAGGTTAGGTGCTTTAAGCAGGGAAACATCCTTTGTACTTGATTATTTTAATGTTGTAGCACCACAATTAATAAGCAATGTAAACCCTCAAATTTCAGATTTTGTAATTGATGATACTTTTCCTGTTTCCCCTGATGTATCAATAAAATCTGTTTGGAACATAATGAAAAAGAACAATTTAAAAAGCTTGCCAGTTGTAGATGAAGACAATAAGTTAATTGGAATAATATCCACTTCTCAAGTGGTAAATAATACTTTAGATATATGGGATACAGGTGTTTTATATAAGGGTGGCACTACAATTGACAATATCCTTGATGCCATATCAGGTCAAATTGTAAATAAAACCTATGAAAATTTTACTCCTACAGGTAAAGTTATAATAGCTTCAATGAAAGAAGAATCATTAAAAGAAAGCATAGAAGAAAATGACATTATAATATGTGGCGATGATGATAAAATTCAAAATATTGTTGTGTCAAGCAATGCATCCCTTATGATAATGACTTCAATAAAGAAGGATATATGCAGTGAAATCATTGAAATTGCTGATAAAAATAATATTTTAATAATAGCAACACCATTTGATGCCTTTACTGTTGCAAGGTTAATTCCTCAAAGCATTCCAATTGGCCATATAATGACAACTGAAAACTTAATTTACTTTGATCAAAATGATTATATAGAAGATGTAAAAGATGTAATGCTTCAAACAAGATATAGAAGTTATCCTGTTGTAAATGCAGATAGGGAAGTAATTGGCAGTATTTCTAGATTTCATCTTATAACAGGAAATAAAAAGAAAGTAATTTTAGTAGACCACAATGAGCACACTCAGGCTGTTGAAGGGCTTGAAAACGCTGAAGTTCTAGAAATAATAGATCATCATAGAATTGCAGATATCCAAACTGGATTACCTGTATACTTTAGAAATGAACCAGTTGGAAGCACATCAACAATTATTTCAAGCATATTTTTTGAAAATGGAATAAGACCTTCAAAAAAAACAGCTGGACTTTTATGCGCTGCCATAATATCTGATACACTTTTATTTAAATCTCCAACTTCTACAAATACAGATAAAGTAAATTTAAAAAGGCTTGCTTCAATAGCTGATTTAAATGTGGAGGAATTTGCTTCAAAAATGTTTAAAGCAGGGACCTCTCTTTCAAACAGAACTGTAGAAGAAATTTTTAAAGGAGATTTTAAGGATTTTACTTTAAATAACAATAAAATAGGAGTGTCCCAATTTATCACTATTGATACAGAAGGTTTTAAACCTCTTAAAGAAGAAATGTTAAATTACATGGAAAAAACCTGTGCAAGCGATAATTATGAGCTATTAATTTTGCTATTAACAGATTTTGTAGTAGGAGGATCCTATGTACTTGCAGTTGGTAAAGAAAAACAATTAGTGAACAAAGTTTTCAATCAAGATTTTAAAGATGATTTAATCTTTGTACCTGGAATTATTTCAAGAAAGAAACAAGTTATACCTCCAATTACTGCTCTTATTGCAGCAAGCAGAGAATAGCTAAAAATTAAATAAAGGAGTTTATGAATAATAATGAAAGTTAGATCAAGATTTGCACCAAGTCCCACAGGATTTATGCATATAGGAAATTTAAGAACAGCGCTTTACGCATATTTAATTGCAAAACATGAAAATGGAAAATTTCTATTGAGGATTGAAGACACTGATAAGGAAAGATACGTTGAAGGCGCAACAGAAGTTATTTTAAAAACCTTAAAAGAGACCTCTTTAATACATGACGAAGGCCCAGATATTGGCGGTGACTACGGCCCATACATTCAATCGGAAAGAAAACCTATTTACATGGAATACGCTAAAAAGCTTATTGAAAAAAATGAAGCATATTATTGTTTTTGTTCAAAAGAAAGACTAGGTATGTTAAAAACCAATGCTGAAGCAGTAAAAAGACCATTTAAATACGATAAAAAATGCTGCTCTTTAACAAAAGATGAAATAGAAGAAAATTTAAAAAATAACGTGCCATTTGTAATAAGACAAAATAATAAAGTAGAAGGCACAACAGTGTTTGATGATGTTATATATGGCAAAATAGCAGTTGAAAACAGTGAGCTTGATGATATGATCCTCATAAAATCAGATGGCTATCCAACATATAATTTTGCAAATGTTGTAGATGATCATTTAATGGAAATTACTCATGTAGTTAGAGGTCAAGAATATCTTTCTTCTGCTCCAAAATACAACAGGCTTTATGAAGCATTTGGTTGGGAAATTCCAATATACATTCACTGTCCGCTTATAATGAAAGATTCTCAAAATAAATTATCAAAAAGATATGGAGCAGCTTCATATGAAGATTTTAGAAATAAAGGCTATCTAAAGGAAAGTATATTAAACTATGTTGCACTTTTAGGGTGGAGCCCTGGAACAACAGAGGAATTATTTTCACTAGAGGATTTAGTTAGAATATTTGATTATAAAAATATAAACAAAGCTCCAGCAATATTTGATGAACAAAAGTTAAAATGGATGAATGGAGAATATATAAAGAAATTAACTTTAGAAGAGTTTAATGAAATGGCAATGCCTTATTATAATAATACATTAAAGAAAAAATATGATTTTATGAAGCTTTCGTCTTTATTACAACCAAGATGTGAATTATTTTCAGATCTACCAGAGCAAATTGACTTTTTAGACGAACTTCCAGATTACTCAAGCGATCTATTTGTCCATAAAAAAATGAAAACCACAAAGGAGAATTCTTTAACGTCATTAGAGGCAATTTTACAAGCTTTAAAGGATATTGATGATTGGAATGAAAAAATCATACATGATAAATTAAACAAAATCATTTCAGAATTAAATGTTAAAAACAGCATAGTGCTTTGGCCACTAAGAACTGCTCTTTCAGGGAAACAATTTACTCCTGGTGGTGCTGTAGATATTGCAGAGCTTTTAGGCAAAGATGAAAGCATTAAAAGAATTGAAAAAGGAATAGAAAAATTAAAATAGCTTAAGACTGATCAAGGATTGCACTTAGATCAGTCTTTTTTATATTAAATTAATTAAATTAAAATATTAATAAAAATACCTCTTGTTTTTTTGTTATTTTTATAATATAATTAACATATTAAAAAAATTACTTAAAATTTACTAATTGATATGAAATTTCAGGAGGAATAGATATATATGAATAAAAAAATAATAGCTGGATTATTTGTATTTTCTTTATTATTCACCGTTGGTACCACATCAACTGTTTCTGTATATGCAGATGATTCAAACAGCACAACATCAACAACAAAAAGCAATGACCCGGTTGTTCGTACAGGATATGCTGTACCAACATCCACATCAGTGAGCATTTTAGTAAACGCATTCCGTTATTGTAATAACTTTGAAAATGTCGGTATTATTTATAGCCCAGATTCAGAAATGGAAAGCGATGTAATGTCAAAAGAAGTAAATAGTTATTTCTCAACATTCTCAGCTGTATTAAAAGATTTAAAACCAAGCACAACTTATTATTATTATGCTTATGTAAATACTCCAGATGGACAAATAAAAGGTGAAAAAAGATCGTTTAAAACTTTAAAACCTACTAATGTTACAACTGGTGATGCTGTTTCAGTAACTGCAACATCTGCTACAATCCAAAGCAATGCATATAAGAATATAATTCTTCCAATTAAATGCGGTATTGGTTATAGCACAAAATCAACTGACAATGCAGATAATAAAATATCAGTATATAAACCCTCAAACTTCTCATTAAAATTAAATGACTTGCAACCAAATACAACCTATTATTACTACACTTACGTTTACAATATCTATGGAAGCTTATTTAAAGGCGAAATAAAGAGCTTTACCACACTTCCAAACTAAAAACTTGAAAAAGGCCCCAATCTTTAAATTTAAGATTGGGGCCAAATTTATACGCTTCCCTAACCCATTAGTTTCTGGTAGAATATCAATAGAACTCATAGTTTTAATGAATTTAAAACTATCAATATGAAAGGTATGTTTTATGAATCACTTAAGATATGTAAGAATATCCAAAAATCAAAGGGAAATCTTTAATGGTTGGTTTAACTTTGATTTATATGCAAATAGAAATGACCAAGGCAGAATAATTGAATTTGATGGTCAATTTGCAAAATATATTAACGGATTTTGCACCATAAATATTTCACTGCTAAATTCTTTTAATTCTGAATATAGCTTTTCAACTCCCTATATGTTTAGCGGAACAGTATTTGGTGGTAAGATCGTAAGCCTTAGCAAAGATGATTCACCTGCTAAAATAAATTATAATACACTTTATGAAATATGGAGTGATGATACACTTCTATTTTCCGGCTCTATGAGATTAAACAGATTTGACTCAATTCAATTTAAAGAATCTATTGATATTGAAAACAACATGGAAATTATTGAGAAAAGAAATGAGCTATTTGACAATGAAACTATAAATATAAATAAATTAAAACAATTATTTGCTTCAATTATTGATGACAATAACTTTTATAATTATGAAAATATTGAATTGCTTCAAGATCATGATGATTTTATAAATTATTCCATTGAAGAATTAATGTATAATGGCACCTTTTCTCCCAAAGAGTACATTGTGAAAAAAGGAGAAATAAATAAAGGAATCATAAATTTTGAATCAGGTACTTTTAAAATTTTTTATAACGATAATGATTATTTTGTGGATTATATCATTGATAAAAATATAATAACCTTTAATTACAATGATAAAAAATATATATTCAACGGGAATATTAAAAATGAAGAAGATAAACTTTTAATTAACCACGACAATGCACAAACAATAAATTATTTTACATTTCAAGGTACATTGAGCATATTCATAGATGGAGATATGCAATCTAACTTTAATATAACTATATCTCCAAACATCACTAAGCTTTCTAATTCTTTGCAAAAATTAATAACCATGACAAATCTTATAAAAGAAAAGTCCAATGTTATTTTATTTGAAAAAGATATTGCTTTTAAAGATAACGTAGAAAAAACCTATTTAGATGATTTAATTGGGCTCCAGGAAGTAAAGGAAGTTTTTAGTTTATTTGAAAAATTCTCAAAATATAAAAGAATTTTAAAAACTAAAAAGGAATATATTGAACCTGAAAAACAATCTATGCACATGGTATTTAAGGGGAACCCTGGTACAGGTAAAACAACTGTTGCAAAAAGAGTTGCAAATTTATTATATAATTATGGAACTTTAAATAAAAATAGTTGTATTATTGCTCATAGAAATGATTTAGTTGCTGAATATATTGGACAAACTGAAGCAAAGGTTCAAAAGATAGTAGAAAGTGCTCTAGGAGGAGTATTGTTCATTGATGAAGCTTACATGTTAGATAATGAAGCTGAAAATGATTATGGCAGAATTGCTTTAATACAAATAATGAATGCTATGGAAATTTATAAAGGAGATCTTGTTATCATCCTTGCAGGATATAAAGAAAAAATGAAAAAGCTTTTAGAATTAAACGAAGGCTTAGCATCAAGGATTAAATGGTTTTTAGATTTTGAAGATTATAATGAAGAGGAATTAGGAAAGATACTGTTAAGCTTTATAAATAAAAATTTATATAAAATAAATAAAAATACATTAAGAGAAGCTAAAAAGGCTTTATCTTTTTTGCAAAATGAATTAGACAAACCAAAGGACAACAAGTTTAAATTTGGCAATGGCAGAGGAGTTCTTGAATTTTATGAATTTATGGAAATTAGCCTAGCTAGCCGAATGATAAAAAAAGATTATGAAAATATGACTTTAGATGAATTGAAGACCTTTAATGTGGAAGATGTAAAGTATGCAAAAAAATCTTTTATGAAAAAAGTGCTTAAAAGTGAAGGTTTGTCTTCCATAGGTTTTCAAGTTTATAATTAACAATTTAGTAAATACAGGACTTTATGTCCTATTTTTTTTGAAAAATATTCTTAAATGATCTTTTAAAGCATATAGATTAATAAAGAATTATTTTAGGAGTTTATGTATGAATTGTTGTGGAATAGATTTATCACCTAATTATAGACTACACAAAGTTGAGGTTACTGAATATATGCTTAGTTCACTTTCTCAAGAGGAGAGCGAAAAAAGAGCAAAAGAAGAAAGGCAAATTATCTTAAAGAGAAATAGTAATTTTAATAGGGGCGTAGACCTGCACAAAAATATGAAAAACATCGATGTTGAATTAATTGAAGATATTCCTGAAGGCTGGAGCCCTTTTGATGAAATTTCAGATATAGGACTATTAGACTTAGCTAGATCCATTGACAACGTTGGATTAATTCATCCAATTTATGTAACCTTAGATCATAATGGAGTTTATAATGTGATAATTGGGAGATGTCGCCTTCTTGCATACATTAAGTTATTTCAAGAGACAAATAACCCTAAATACAAATTCATACCTTCTTATATTATAGATATGAATGAAGTCGATGAATTATTCATCAGAACAATGATTATTGAATCGAACATCTGTTTTAGAAATATCTCTAAAATAAATATGGTTAAAAGTTTGATACTAAATTATGAAGCAATGAAAATGGTAAAACAATATAGAAATGAGAGCAATGTGGGAATGGAGCTTGCTAAGATCTACAATATCAGCACTAGCAGCCTGTTCAACTTTCTTAAGGTCAGGAGCCTTTGCAATGAAGCTTTAACCCTTTTATTTGAAGAAAAGATACCTTTAAAAGCAGCTATATACCTTGCAAGAGTTGATAAAGAAACACAAGTTAACATTTTAAAAAGATATGGAGTTTCAGCAATTAAAGTTATTTTTAAGTTAAAGCTTTTAACAAATGAAAAGAGCCTTTCTTTAGAAAAATTAGATAAAAAAATAAAATCAGTTGAGAACCTTACACCACATAAAACTAAAATAACTGTGGAACTACATCAAGAACTTGTTAATCCATTTTTAGAATATTTAAATGGATTTATAAAAGAAAAAGCTAGCAGATTTGCAGGGCTTGTTTCAAAGGGAGAGTTTAAATATGTGTTTAAACTAAGATATGATGAAGAAGCCATGGAGTTTTATGCAAATAAAAATATAATTGATAAAAATCTATTAAATAAACTAAAATCTAAAACTGTAGCAGAGTTTTTTAAAAAATAATATTTTTAAGTTAATATTTACTAAGCTTAAAATAAATGAAAACTAAATAAGAGCATTCTTTCATAAAACCCTTTCAAAAAAAGAAAAACAAGTTAGGGTTATTTGCCATATCTAAAAACGTCTATTTAAAGAACAGTGCCTTTTCTTTTAAAATTTTACCCTTGTCGAATATAAAATTAAAAATAAATTCTGTCTTAAAAAATTTTTTTAAAAATAGGAATATTTTATACTATACTTTTTTGAAGGTGTAGTTAATATAGTATAATTAATGTATACACTAAAAAATTTATATTTTGTACGAATGGAGCGGTAAATATGGATGAAATAGAATTAATTTTTCCATTAAAAACACATGAAGTAGATGCGATACAATACTATCAGGAGCATCTGCTTAATGGAGAAGCTACATTACATGGAGATAGTGGCTTAGATAATGCTAAAAGCTATGGTGAATGGCTCACTACAATTGATAAAGCTCTTACCAGTGAAATTCGCTCCATTATCTTTTTTGCAATCAGACAATCTGACAAAAAACTGATTGGCACAATAAATGTAAGGTACCCTTATGAGAGTTATGTTAAGATTCATGGACATATTGGTTATGGTGTACGCCCAAGTGAAAGAGAAAAAGGATATGCAACTATGATGTTAAAGTTAGCACTTGGATACTGCAAAGAAATTGGTTTAAAGAGAGTTCTTTTAACCTGTGATAAATCAAATATTGCTTCTGCTAAGACAATTAAAAACTGTTCAGGCATATTTGAATACGAAACATTACAAGATGGCGAAATCTTGCAACGGTATTGGATTAATGTATAGTATAGAAATCGCTGTACCGTGGTAAGATGTAGTCGACCTATGCTATAATTTAAAATAATTAATATAAAAATTTGGAAATTAAATTCATAGCGAGATGAGGCATTGCCATGAAAAAGTATTTTAACATTACAGGTTTATGCATAAAAGATAAACATTATATGGTAGATATATCACATAAAATTGACAAAATTGTGAATATGGTAGAACAAGGTGCTTACTTTACTATAAATAGGCCAAGGCAATTTGGCAAAACAACTACTCTTAACGCACTTAGCAATGTGATTTCTCAAAAGTATATAGTAATTAAAACCAGCTTCGAAGGCATTGGTGATGATTTATTTCAATCAGAAGCAGAATTTTGTGGTAATATTTTTGGTGTTTGGGCTGATTCTGTTAAATTCAAAAATAATAAACTGTCTAAACAATTATTAACATATAATAATTCAAAGAACTTTAGAGAGCTTTCCAATGCAATTACCAATTTCATCATCGAAACAGACCAGCAAACAGTTTTATTAATCGATGAAGTAGACAAGAGCAGCAACAACAATGTTTTTTTGCAATTTTTAGGCTTACTTCGAAACAAATATTTAGCTGCAAGTACTGGAGATGATATAACGTTTAAAAGCGTTATTTTAGCTGGAGTTCACGATGTAAGAACATTAAAGTTAGCTATTCGCAATGAAAATGAAACCAGATTCAATAGTCCATGGAACATTTCAGCTAAATTTGAAATTGATATGAGTTTTAATGCAAGTGAAATTTCTACTATGCTTACAGATTATCAAAAAGAAACAGGGGAAATCTTTGACATAATAAAAATATCAGAAAAAATTCATCAATTTACAAATGGATATCCTTATTTAGTAAGTGATATATGTAAAATAATTGATGAAAAGTTAGAAGCTGATTGGTCTGATAATGGAATATATACAGCTGTTAAATTATTGCTTAATGAAAAGAATACTTTATTTGAGGATGTTATTAAAAACATTGAGAATGATATAGAAATAAAATCTGTTGTAAATGAACTTCTTATACAAGGCAAAAGCATAAGTTATAATCCCTTTTCCTATGAAAAAGGAATTATATATGGTATTTTTAGAAATGATAATGGAAAATTATCAATTTACAATATGATATTTGAAGAACTCATTTACAACTACATGATGGAACAAGCACATATTAGAGAAATTCAAATCCCTGTTTCAAGTATAGAACAAAGTCAATTTATTATTAATGGTGAATTAAATATTGAAACAGTTTTACTTAAGTTTCAGAGTTTTATGTTTGAAGAATACCGCAAAGTTGATGAAAAGTTTTACGAATCTCAAGCAAGACTTATATTCTTATCTTACTTAAAGCCTATTTTAAACAGCAGAGGATTTTACTTTGTAGAGCCTCAAACAAGGGAAAATAAACGCCTTGATGTGGTTGTCATATTTGGAAATAAAAAATATATAATTGAATTAAAGATTTGGAATGGTATAAAATATCATGAAAAAGGACGAGAGCAATTGGCTGAATATTTGAGGATACAAGGTTTAAAAGATGGTTATTTGCTTACCTTTAACTTTAATCAAAATAAACAGCAAGTTGCTAAGTGGATTACAGTTTCAGGTAAAAATATTTTTGAACTTACTATATAATAAAAGAGCTAATAATTTTAGCTCTTTTAATTATAAAAAAAAGGACTGAGATATCATCTCAGTTATATTTAAGGAGGAACGAAAAAAAGTATTTTTTTCGCTTTATTTATTCTCTATTCTATATATAATAATAAAATACAAATGTGTTGAAAATGTTATGATTGCTTGAGGATTAGTTGAAAACTAAATTAAAAATCTACTTTTCTTAAAACATCGATAACAGTTCCATCCCTATATTCCACAATCCCAATTATTTCATCTGAAAAATTTATTTTATTAGGTACACCTGTAATGGATTCTGCTATATTCTTTAATTCCTCAATTTTAAACAAAGGTAAATTTGAATCTTTTACTTTGTCAATTAAATCCTGTCTAAGAGGATTTATGGCAATACCTCTTTCAGTTACTAAAACATCAACAGTTTCACCTGGTGTAGTTACAGTAATTATTTCATCCCTTATAATTGGAAGCCTTGCTCTAACAAGATTTGAAACAATTATAGAAAGTTTAGCACCTTTTGCTGTGTCTGAATGTCCTCCTGAGCCGCCCATTATTATTCCATTTGAACCAGTTATTACATTTACATTAAAATTAGTATCTATTTCTGTAGCTCCTAAAATAACTACATCTAAATTATTCACAACACAACCTTTATTATGTGGATTTCCATACATGGACGAAGTCATATATTCATGCTTTGGATTATTTTTATATGATTCCACAGCTTTTAAATCAAAACATTGAACATCCAATAAATTTTTAAACAACCCTTCGTTAAGCATATCAACTAAATATCCAGTAATTCCACCTGAAGCAAAGCTCCCCTTTATATTTGACTTTTTAATGTAATTTTTAAGTTCATTTGCAACAGCAAGAGAAGTTCCGCCAGCCCCAGTTTGAAATGAAAAACCTTCTTTAATATATCCACTTAATTTTAAAAAATCCATGGTGAGCTTTGCAATTTTAAGACCAACAGGATCCCGTGTTATCATAGTTGTTCCTGAAACTATTCCCTTAGGATCACCAATTGAATCCACTTCTAAAACATAATCAACTTTAGTTTCATTTATATCAATAGGGCAATTAGGATAAAAAACTAAATTATCAGTAATTACAACAACAGTGCTGGCATATTCACAATCAGCATTAGCATATCCTAAAGTGCCACAAGCAGATTTTCCTAAAACTCCATTTATATTTCCTTCTTTATCAGATGATGGTGCTGCAACAAATGCAATGTCAATTAATATTTCTCCCGCTTCAATTGCTCGTGACCTTCCACCATGGCTCTGCATAACTAAAATACCTTTTAATTTTCCTCTTGATACAGCCTCTGCAACTTTCCCAGACATGTAACTTGTATAAATATTATTAATTGTTCCGTCCTCTATATATTGTATAATAGGCTCATGAATCGGGAAAATAGAGCTTGCAGCTAGGGTAATATTTTTAAATCCTCTCTTATGAATTTCTTCCATCACCATATTTAAAACAAAATCACCATTTCTTAAATGATGGTGAAAGGATATTGTCATCCCATCCTTTAAAGGAAGTTTATCCATTAAATCATTCATGGACTTAACCAATTTCTCATCAGCCTTAATTTTATATTTTCTTTTCCCTATTTCATATTCATTTATACTTGTGCCATATGGCACTACTTTTTTATATCCCTTTATTTCATTTGGTATTTCTCTAAAAACAGAATTTTTCATCATATCACCCTTTATAAAAATCTAAACTAGACCTAATTTTTTAGCTCTATCAACAATGTTTTTAGCCCTATTTATAATTGGAGTATCTATCATATGGCCATCAAGAGAAAACACCCCTTTATTAGGTGAATTTTCTAAGGCATCAAGAATCCTTAATGATTTTTCAATTTCATCACTAGATGGCGAAAACACTTCATTTACAACTTCAATTTGCCTAGGGTTTATACATGCTTTTCCTGTAAACCCAAGGTTTTTACTAAACAATGCATCTTCTCTTAATCCTTCAGCATCATTTACATCTGTAAAAGGCGTGTCAATGCAATTTATTTTAAAGGCTCTGCATAAAGATGCCATTTTAGTTCTAGCATAAAATATCTCATCACCTTTTTTAGTTCTTTTAACTTCTAAATCTGTGGCTAAATCTTCACCACCTAATAAAATACCAGTTACCCTTTTAGATGCATTAACTATATCATTAGCTGTCTCTATTCCAAAACTAGTTTCAATAAGAGGCATAAGTTTAATTTTAGAATTTCCTTTTTCATTTAAATAACTATCAGCTTTAACGATATATTCCTTAGTTGCTTTAGGAATCAAAAATCCATCCACATTTAAATTGACAATTTCATCCATATCCAAATAACCTAAATTAGTTTCAAGAGAGTTTATTCTTATAATTATCTTTGAAGAGCTTTCTTTATTTATCTTTAAAAACTCTCTAAGAAGTATTCTTGCAGAGTCCTTTTCTTCTAGACTAACTGCATCTTCTAGATCAAAAATTATTGCATCTGCATTAAATATAAAAGCATTTTGAACCATGCCTGGATTATTTGCTGGAATGAATAAATAGCTTCTATTAATTTGCTCCATAAAATTTCACACCCTTTACTCTGCTCGCTTAATGGCAGTTTCAACTCTTGAAATAATTGTATAATCTAAGGCCCCTTTATCTTGAGCCTTTATATAAGCATTATCCACATTCATCTCTTTTAATTTATCTAAAATCAACCTTTCAATATGATCCCCAAATTGAAGTTTAACAATGCTTGAAATCTCTATTTTATTTCCTTCTTCATTAGGGGATGCCATTATTAAAATGTCATTTGACTCCATTGTTCCAGCTTTTGAAAATTTAGTAATTTTCATCGTTATTCTCCTTTATTTTTTAATTAACTTAAAAAATTTATTGCTAGTTTTGCTAAAAATTATTCAAAATTTTATAAATACATGCTAAAATTAATCCATGAGAACTGTTAAAATAAATTATAAATACTTAATTATTTGTAATTCTATAAACACATTATATCAAATTAATATCTTTATAAAAATAGGAGAATTATATGATGTCAACTGATGAAAGAAATAAGTTTGAGTATATCTATAATAAATATAAAAATCTATTACTTTATAAAGCTTATGAAATATTGAAAGATTTAAGTTTAGCTGAAGATTCTGCAAATGAGGCATTTATAAGAATTTTTCAAAACATTCATAAAATAGAAGATCCAGATTCTGATAAATCTGTATCATTTTTAGTTACTATAGTGAGAAATACATCTTTAACAATTCTTAAGAAAGAAAAAAGAAATTATACAGATGAGATTCCTTTAGATCTTGAAGATAATTTTGATTTAGAGAGGGAAATTCTTTCAGATATGATTTCAATTGATATTTATAAAGCTCTGGATAATTTAGATGAAGAATCAAAATCTATATTTCTTTTAAGATTTGCTCATGATTTTTCTCATAAGGAAATAGAATCAATATTAAATATAAATGAAAATAATATTAGAATAAAATTACATAGAGCTAAGAAAAAGCTAGCTAAACTTATTGGAAGGGAGGTATATTATGAATAACGATAGTGTTAAAAAATCAAAATTTGATGAAGAAAAATTTTATAAAATTGTTGCAAATCGTTATGTTGAAAAAGATGGGCAAAGTCTGAAACAATTTGAAGAAATGTCAAAATCTCAAGCTCTTGATACATCTGAGCTTGATAATAAGTTTAAAAAATCAATTGCAAAAATTGACCCTTATTATTTTTCACAAAATATAAAAGGCGAATTAGTTCCTAAAGAACCTGAAATTTCAAAAAAATTAAATAACCATATTATAATAGTTATTATTGCTTTTTCTTTTATATTTTTAATATCTTTGTCCTTCATATTAAATTATAACAACATCTTTAATAAAAACAATTTTATGAAAGCTTCAGAAACTAATATGGTTAAAATTAATGTTAATGCACAAAAATTTTATGATATTTACTTAAATATCAAGCTAGGAATGACATTAGATGAAGTAAAGGCTATGCTTAATAATTCATTTAAATTAAAAAGCATGTACGAGACAGAAGAATATAAGAATTATACATATATTAATTTTGATTCAACTGCCTCTTTATATATTGAAGTTGATAAAGATAACAAAATTATTTATAAAAAATTCTATGATGATAAAAATACTATTTTTAAACAAAATGCTGGCAGCTTTGAAAAATCAAATTATGTGATAAATGGCATGACTTATAATCAAATTAAAGAACTTTTTGGCTGTGATGGCTATAATTTTTCTGTTAGCAATGACATATTAGATGGAGGGTATGTAGAGCGCAACAAAATTTATGCATGGGTATTTAATGATAATTCAAAAATAGAAATTACCTTTTCCCTTTTTGATGATAAAGAAGTGGTATATTATTTTAAACTTGATGAAAGCAATAAAATTGAGATTAAAAACAGCGGTGTTAATTACGACAATTTTAAGAAAATAAAAAGTGGAATGTCCTTAGATGTTATAAAGAGCTTGTTAAATTCAGAACCAGTTGTGTCTTATGAAGATAATATGAAAGAATATGTTTTTGATGGTATTATAAGTGTTGGTTATGAAAATCATTCATTGTCATATAAATCATATAATTATTTAAATACTGAATTTCCAAATACAATAAATAAAGTTTCATTAGAACAATTTTATAAAATTGAACGTGGAATCACAAAGGATGAATTAGAATTAATTATTGGATCTGAAGGGCTTTTATCAAAAGAATACTTCAATGACAATGGCAGTTTTAATAAAAGTTATACATGGATCTTTGAAGATAGCGAAATTAGAAAAGGTGGTTTTTTTACTTGCATCTTTGATAAGGAGAATAAATTATTAAATGCTGGATCAATTGGAGATGAATTAAGCAAAACAAATCATGATGAAAATTTATTTAATATTTTAAATAATGTTAAACCAGAATATAAATTAGAAGATTTTGAATCATTGCTTAATAAAAAAGCTTTAATCACAATATCTGATTTTTTAGATTCATATTACATTTCTTTTAAATATTTAGATTTAGATTTTAATTGCCTTTTTTATATCAATAATCAATTGTGTTTTTTAAGTATAAATATAAAAGATTATAATTTATTACCTGAAAATGGATATAATTCAAGTAAAATTCAAAGTTTAAGAAATGATATGACTTATGATGATGTTAAAAACTTATTTAAATCTGAAGGCTATATTAGCTATTTAAGCTTTAATGAAACAGGAAATGAAACGAAAAAAAGCTATACTTGGATATTTAATGATAAAAAACATGTTACGCTTAGTTTTGATTCAAATACAAATAAAATTATAGAAATAAAAATGTAACAATACTAATTTTAAAAGAGTTGATTTATAACTCTTTTTTTATTAATTAACTAAAAATTGTAACAAAAACGTAAATTACGAAGTTATAATTATTAGAACGATTTTTATTTTAATTAGGTGGTTTAAAATAATAAATCTTAAATACTAAAACAAATACCTTATATTGCATAAACCTCCAAACTATTTTTTCATAGTTTGGAGGTTTTTTTATTTATACGCTATTTTAAAAATTTCTCATAATTTGCCTTTGCCATTTCATATAAATTATTTCCTTCATTGTCAATAGTTACAATGACGGGAAAATTTTCTATTAATAGCTCCCTAATTGCTTCAGCTCCAAGATCCTCATATGCTACAACTTTAGATTTCTTAACGCATTGAAATAAAAGCGCTCCGGCTCCACCAATTGCGGTAAAATAAATAGCACCATTTTTTTTCATGGATTCAACCACATCTTTTCCCCTTAAACCTTTGCCTACCATTCCCTTTAAACCTAAATCTAAAAGATAGGGGGAATAATCATCCATTCTATAGCTAGTAGTAGGGCCACAGGATCCAATAATTTCGCCAGGCTTTGAGGGAGTTGGACCAACATAGTAAATAATAGAATCTTTTAAATCTATAGGCAATTCTTTACCATCTCTTAAAAGTTCCACAAGTCTTTTATGAGCAGCATCTCTTGCTGTATATATTTTTCCAGTTAATAAAACTCTATCCCCAGCTTTTAATTTATCACATTTTTCTTTAGTAAGTGGAGTTGTAATTTTTATATCCATTATAAAATCACCTCTCTGTGCCTTGCTGCATGGCAATTTATATTTACAGCCACAGGAAGTCCTGCAATATGAGTTGGAAAGTATTCAATATTCACAGCAAGGCTTGTGGTTTTTCCACCAAGTCCTTGAGGACCAATGCCAAGTTTATTAACTTCCTCTAAAAGCTCATTTTCTAAATTTTTATAAAACTCATTTGAATTTCTTATATTTATGGGTCTTACAGCAGCTTTTTTTGCTAAAGAAGCACATCCATCAAAAGTACCACCTATTCCTACACCAACAATAATTGGAGGACAAGGATTTGGTCCAGCTTCTTTAACAACATCAATAACAAATTTTTTAACTCCTAAAACTCCATCAGAAGGTCTAAGCATCTTTAATTTACTCATATTTTCAGATCCAAAACCTTTAGGTGCTACAAGAATTCTAATTTTATCCCCTGAAACAATGTTAAACTTAACAAATGCAGGAGTATTATCGCCTGAATTAACCCTGTTTAATGGATCCAAAACCACAGATTTCCTTAAATATCCTTCTTTATATCCTCTTCTAACACCTTCATTTATAGCATCTTCTAAAAGCCCACCAACAATGTGTACATCTTGACCAATATCTACAAAAACACATGTAACACCAGTATCCTGGCACATAGGCATTCTTTTCTCTTTTGCAATATCAGCATTTTTTATAATTTTACCTAAAATATCCTTTGCAATAGGAAATTTTTCTTCATCATGAAAATTTTTAAGAGCATATTTAACGTCATCGTTTAAATAATAGTTACTATCAATGCAAAGATTCTTAACTTCTTCAATAATTCTGACTACGTGAATTTCTTTCATAATTATACCCATTCCTAATACTACTTTTTACTTTTTACCTTTTTATTTTTTAATGCTTTATCATACTTTTCCTTTTTTTTCTTTCTCTCTTCTTCTTTTTTCCTCTCCTCCTCTTTTAGTTTTTCCTCTTCAATCCTTTTTATTTCTGCTTCCTTTTCCTCTTTTTCTAATTTCTTTTTTTCATTTTCTTTTCTTTCTATTTCTTCCTTATATCTTTCAATCATCTTTTCAAATTCATTATGGTTTAAGTCAGTGACATATGCTTTTGAAGTCTTTATATCATACACTTTACAAGTTGCATAAGATTTAAATCCAGAAACCAATGAGTATTTTCCATTATCTAACTTTTTAACAATTAAACAAAACACCCTTAAAGTATTATCTTCATTGAAAGGACCTTGGAGCGTTATTATCTTTCTTAAATTGGTAGTATGTATCTCTTCAGTTAAAATAACATCTTCTAAATTTACATCAATTAACTGATCTTTAACATGTTCTCTAAACATAGCTAAATTATCACTTTTGCTCTTTTTAATTTTCATTTCCTGCTCATTTTTAATCACTGCTTCGGTTTTTTCTTGAAGCTTAGCATCATCTGGCTCTCTCAATAAAATATGCCTGCACGCTACATTTATACAGGGATTGCCGCTTTTAGTCAATGAAGCAACAAGCTCTCCTTCAACAAAAAAAACCGAATCGCTCTTAACATTACCAGATACTTTACTCCACTGAGATTTTGGAACATTTACAATAAATAAGCTCTCTTCAGAACTTCTTAAAGACTTAGATATTCTATCGCTCATAGGCCCTTTAAACAATAACTCAATTGTTTCTTTTTTTATCTTTGGTTCTTTTATTGGCATACCCGTAATCTTTATATTTGCGTTCATAACTGTCTACCATCCTTTCCAAACTCATCATTATTTTACTTTCTAATTTTATTATATTACCTTTTTTAAATATTATCTATCTTCACATTCTATGCTATCATAATGAGAGGCTTACTTATAAAAAGTAAGCCTCTTAAATACTATTTATTCCTATTAGCTAGAGCAACAACCCTGTTCATTTCATTATTTACAATCATATATCCTTCATCAACACCCATACCAGGTTTTGCAAGAACTTGGACAGCTCCACACGCTATTCCAATATTTGTACAAACTTCAGCTGATCTATTTGTTTCATTACATGTTCCACCACAGTAAGCTCCAACGCCTTTTTCTCTGCAATAAAGTATAGATTTAACTACATTGTTAACCCCACCTAAATCAGGAGTTTTAATTTGAAGCATATGCCCTGCTTTATTATCTGCAAAATACACTATATCCTCATAAGTATTGCACCACTCGTCTGCTACAATTTCTACATTAATTCCTCTTTCATCAACCATTTTTGTTAAATCGCAAAGTGCGATCATCTGCTTTTCTCTATCTTCAACATCTACAGGGCCTTCCACTCTAACTTTAAATGGTTTTGCAGCATTTTCTAATTCTACCATATAATCCACTATAGATTCATTATTGTCAAACACTAATCCTAAAGTTCCATAAAGATCTAAGTGGAAAACAGGAAGATAATCTTCTCTAGACCTTAAAGCTATTACTCTATCTCTAAGCCAAGTTACGTATTTTAAAAGCTCTTCGCCTTTTTTGCCCAATTTTTCAACATTGTTTATCAAAGCATGTGGTAAAACATCTGCTTCCTTTATAATCATTTTGTCAGCATTTATATATCTATCATCACCTGATTGAGTAAATATAGGAACCCTTCTAATTTCCTCACAAGTGTTATATTCATTTTTAATGACTTCAGCCATTGTAGTTTTATTTACCTTTGATACAGCATCTAAGATGCTCTGAGTTATACCATACCTTATTGCTGTATGAAGTCTTTTGCCATCTATGTGCAAATTGTCAAATTCTTCGGCCATTTCTTTAAATGTAGTGATTTCTTTATTTATTAATCTTGGCTTTATATTTTTTTCAATGAAAGGGATAAAATCCTTAGCTAAAAATAAAGGATCTCTTCCGCCAGCCCCTGAATATTGAACAGCAGCACAATCTCCATGTGCAACCTGACCATCTTCTAATATAATCATTACAGATATGCTTTCACCAGGCATTCTAATTCTTGTAAAACCTTCAGTAACAGGCTCTCCAATATAGTTAAATCCATCATTTTTAGCTCCATTTTTTATTGCTCTTTGATCGTCAAAATAAAATCCAGTTCTTCCAGCAGCGCAGACTACATCTACTATTTTCATTATAATTCCTCCATTAATTATCGTTATGTTCTCCAACTAAAATTCCTTTTGATACTGAGAAAATATCGTCAACAGTCATATCAAAATCAACACTTCTATGCTGCACCTTAGCTCTTTTTTCAAGCTGCATCATATTAAAATCAATTAAATCTTTTGTAAATGGCACATTTCCAGTCATAAGATATCTTACAGCTCCTTTATGATCCCTTGCAGGCATCATCTTTCCAGCATTGTATTTACTTGGAGCAAAAGGAATATCTATAACGCCAGCTTCAAAAGCCCTAACAACACCTTGAGCTAAGTCTCCCTTTCCTAATTCAAATACTTTATCTATGATGCATTTAGTCTCTTCTTTTATTATTTCCATTTCTTCTAAAAGCTTCCTTCCAGAAGGCATTCTTTGACCTTTAAGTAAATTAATTGCCATTTTTGTTGCAAGTAGTCCTTGAGCATTTGCTTCTTTTCTTGGAATACCAACTGCCTCTTCTGGAGTCTTTACAATTACCTTTGTAGCGCCTGACAAAGCAGCTGTGACAGATCCATAGCTTATTAATGCAAATGCCTTTGCGTCATTGTCAGGGAAACCACCCATCCATTGATGCATGACTGTTGTAAGTTCAACATTCTCATAACCATATTCAATCAAATATTCTTCACATTGAGTATCAAGAGCTCTTATAGTGGATATATCTTGAATTAAATTGCCACATTGACCATAACCAACAGTTATATTTTTTACTCCTTGCTCTGCTGCAAGCAAGGTTTCTATAATAGCAACTGCATTTGAAGTGCTTGGAGGAACTAATGTACCAGTTAACGGACCAAATGGTTCTCTATTTAATGTTATTCCACTTTGCTCATAAAACCCAACTAATCTATCACAGTATTGCCAATCTAATAAAGATTTTTCTAGAGAAACATTTTTAGCATAAGGAATATTATATGAAATACCTCCACCTTCATTTGATGTCCACCCTGAAGCATGTATTATTTCTGAAAGAAGCCTTGCATCTGGTGTTCCATGGCGAGCCTGAAGTGGTTTATTTACACTTTCATAAACAGCTTTACATCCTTCTATTCCATAATTAACAGCTGGAAAACCATTTAAAAAGGATCTATTTGCTTTTTGGCTTTCCTCAATACCTCTTTCACATTCATGATATCTATTTTGTCTTGTATAGCTATCAATTGTGCTTGGAAGTAAATCAGCATCGCCAAATTTATCTAAATAATTTAAAAGCTCAATATGCCTACTAATCATAGCAACTCCAGCTCTTGGCTGTGTTAATGTTATTTTTTTTGATTTTGCCTCCATTAATTTTTTTGAAAAATTCTTATGGTCTGGGACAGCTTCAAGATATTTAATGGATTCATCTATATTAACTTTTTTTCCTGTAGGCCACTGATTAAGTACCTCTCTTCTTATACTAAAAAAATCGTCCAAAGACCATTTTTTATTTTTTAGTTCCAATATTAACAATCCTTTCAAAATTTCTTAAATTTTTTCTATGTATTTTTTCATTATTCTAATTGCTTTGTCTTTAAAATCTATGCTAAGAAGTCCCATGGCAGAGAATATATAACTTTTATCAATTAAATATTCTGGGCTTTTTGGCTTTAAAATGTGGAATTCTTTTTCATTATAAAGTCCTGCCTTTAAAATCTCTTTAGGATGATTGCTATGAATTATAACTCCACCTGTAGCAATAAGGTATTTAACTAAAGTTAAATCCTTTCCATATTGATAATAAACCGGACCAATTGGCGAATGTATCCACTCAAGATGCCCCACATGCCTTTCAATAGCCAATTCTGTAGCACATTTAGCAATCGCTTCGTCAAACTCTTCATCTTTTTTGTTTTTTGGAACCATCTTAATATTTTCGTTTCTATATATACATTCTTTTTCCACATCTATAGTATCATCATTTAAATATTTTTTTATCCTTTTATCTCCTGCTGCTAAAAAAAGTGAATGTGCAGAATATCTCATTCCTAAATCACCTTCTACAGTTCTTTTTGCAAAAGGCTCTTCTAATCCTCTAAATTCAATATCAGAAACAGGGTCTCCTTTGGAAATAGAGTGTACATCCGTAGTAGCACCACCAACATCAATAACCATAAGTTCTCCAATTCCATCTTCTTTAGCTGTTCCTTCGCATAAACACTCTGCTGCGTTTAAAACTGCTGCTGGAGTTGGCATTAGAATTCCATTTATATAATTTTCTGCTGTTTTCATGCCCTTTGCTTCAATTATTTTTTCCATAAAAATTTTTCTTATTTCTTCTTTTGCTGGTTCTACATTTAATTTGTTTAACTTTGGCATTACATTTTCGCATATTCTATAGCTTATGTTACCTTGTTTAAAAATATCTTCAATTTCATCTTGACAAGATTTATTTCCAGCAACAACCACTGGAATGTTTAATTTATGCTTAGCTATCATTGACGCATTATGAATAATGCATTTTTTATTTCCTCCATCGGTACCGCCAGCAAGAAGTATTATATCTGTTTTATTGTTTTTAATCTCATCTATTTCTTTATTAGTTATTTCAAAGGAATAAACTTTTTGAACTTTTGCACCAGCTCCAAGAGCTGCTCTTTTAGCAGCTTCAGTTGTAAGCTCAGGCACAAGTCCTAAAGCAGCCATTTTAAGCCCTCCTGCTGCAGATGAACAAGCTAATTTTTTTACAAAATTCACTTTCTTTTCTTCTATAAATGAACTTATTTTATTTAAAGCGTTTTCAAAACCTATCATTATATCTGTTTCCACAGTAGTAATATCTTTTGAAGTAATAAGTATCTCTTCATTTTCAATATCTACCACAGTAAGCTTTGTATATGTGGATCCAAAATCAATTAATAAATAACAATCCATTAAACCACCTTCGTTAATTAAGCCCTAAATCTTTATTTAAATCGGTTATCGCTTGTTTAGCATCGGTACCTGGTGGATAAACTCTATTAAAGCCCATATCAAGGAATCTTTTTTCAACATCTTTCCATTCTTGTTTTCCAACAACTATATTTCCACCAACATATAAAATTATATCTTCAAGTCCTGATTCATCGCATTTTTGTCTAAATCCCATGCAATCCATTTCTCCATGCCCATAAAGAGAAGATACTAGAATTGCTCTTGCGCCTGTTTCTATAGCTGCATTAATGAAGTCTTCTTGCGAAGATAATACTCCAATATTTACAACATTAAAACCAGCCTCAGTAAGAACATAATCTAGTATCTTATTTCCAACAGCATGACAATCAGCTCCAATGACTCCTAGAACTATCGTCTTATTTGAATCCATTATATTTATCCTCCTAATTAGACATAAAAATTGCTAATGTATATTTTTTTATTGAATCATTTTAAATATATCATATGGCTTAATTCAATACAATAATATAATATACACTTATTTTATGTTTATGCAAGGTTAATCTTATAAATACAAAAGAAAAAGAACCACTTTTTGGTTCTTAAAATTTCCAATTGCTAAACCCAGCAATTATTTCTTCTTCAAAATAAAAATATAATGTAATAATTGGTATAACATATAGCACAGCACCAGCAAAGGGAGCTCCTAAGGTATTTGAAAGCGTGGAACCATTTAACGCTAAGGATAAAGGATATAAAAATTCATCCTTTAAAAATATTAATGGTTGCTCTACCATGTTCCAGCTCTCTGCAAACACTAAAACTAAAAGAGCTATAATGCCAGGCTTTACTGCTGGTGCAATTATATGATAAAACAATCTTAAAATTGAATTGCTTTCAAGTTTAAATGAATCAATAGTATCATTTGGGACATATTTCATAAATTGTGTAAGTAAAAACACTCCAAATGGAGAAAATGCAGCTGGTAAAATTAGCGCTTTATGTGTATTTAATAAATTCATCCATCTAAGAAGCAAATAATTTGGCAAAAGTGTCACTTGAAATGGCATCATCATGACAATTATATAAATAAAAAATATTAAATTGCTTCCTTTAAATTTTATTTTAGCAAAAGCGTAACTTTGAGGAAATGCAACTAGAAATGTTAAAATGGAAATTAATAAGCTTATTTTAACAGAATTCCAGAACATTTTAATATAATCATAATTTTCAATTAAAGTTTGATAATACTGTTCAATAGATATCTGATTTGGTATTAGTTTTATAGATACTTTTTTTTCCTTATCTTTATCTGAATCATTTCCACTTATTTGAGCATTATTTCCAAAATTATTTTCACCATTAGTTTTATTTAAAACATATTTATAGGTCTCATTTACCTCATTTATAGATAAGAAAGAATCTGCTATAGTTGCAATTAGAGGAAAAATAAATATTAATGCAATTAATGTAATAACAAAGTTTTTTAAAATTTTTTTTGTAGTTTTTAATGCTTCCATTAATACCAAGCCTCCGATGCTACTTTTGCTTGAATTTTATATCCAATAGCAACGATTATATAAACTATAATTGCAAAAATAATAGCTCCTGTAGTTAAATTTTGATAATTTAATTTATCAAAGTGATTTTTCATATAATGTTGAACAAGATATAAATTCTGCTCTGGATATGAAGTTCCATAAAATAAATAAACTTCTTTAAATATTTTAAATGAATTAACTAGAGAAATAATAAATATAAAAAATACTGTTGGTAAAATTAGTGGAAAAGTAATGAATAAATGCTTTTGAAATGTATTTACTCCATCTAATGACGCTGCTTCATAAATATATTTATCTACGCTTAAAAATGCAGCAGAAAAAAGTATAATATTATATCCGCAATTTTTCCATAAAAACAAAAGGTAAATAGGTATCCTTCCTGTATTGTTGTTTAGAAAAGCATATATATAGCTATAATCTCCAAATAAAATTTTCCAAATTATTATTACAGAAGCTGTAGGTAACAACATAGGTATAAAAAAAGCAGGTTTTACAAAATCCATAGACTTTGACAGATTTACTATGATCACTGACAATATAAACGAAATAGGTATTAATATTCCTACTGCAATAAATGTGAATTGAAATGTATTTTTTAATGCAAGTTTAAAATAATGGTTTTGCATTACTTCTATATAATTGCTTAGCCACACAAACTTTTTATCAAAAGCATTGTTTATAAGTGAATAATATATAGAAAAAATAAAGGGTATTAAATAAAATAGAACAAACCCTGACCCGCATAAGCACATTAAAATTAAAGATTTCGTTCTAAGATCAAAATTAATATTTTTATATTTTAACTTAGATCCTCTTTTTACTTTAACATTATGATGGTGTATGGCAGCATTTATAACTTCTTTTTTTGGCTCTCTTTTAGCATTTAAAGCTCTTGATGGCTTAACATTTGAGCTTTTTATTTTTTTTAAAATCTCTTCTTCTTCTAAACTTAATCTTTCAATATTATTTAACTCTATGTCATCATTATTTAGCTCTATATCATCTATATTTTGTGATCTTATATTGTCCTTACTATTTTTCACATTAGCAAATTTTTCTCTTATAATATCCATATTATCTTTTTCATCTACTAATTTTAAAATTTCATTAATGCTTTCCTTCTTTTTTTCATCATCTAAATAAATAGGCTTAACAGATTTTTCTTTTTGAAATTCTAATAATGTTTTTTTAGATTTAAAATCATCTTGATTATCTTGAGCAGCTGCAGCTATTTCTTTAGATATGCTTTTAGTTCTATGCCTTTTTCTTCTTCTACTTTTGCTGACTGTTTTATTATTAAAATATTCAATGAAATTTGATATAAGTTCATTAAAATTGACTTTTTTACTGCTTTTTCTATAATGTTTATTATGCTTAAGGCTTTTTCTACTAATCATGCCTATACCTCCTTGATTTAGGAGTTCTTTTAAATAATGATTTTATATCATCAATACTTATTATTTTGTTTAACAATCCTTTCACATAATTCAAAATACTAGCTTTATATTTAATAACCATGTTAAAATAAAATAAAAAGCTGGTAAAGATAAACAATACTAAATAGTTTATAATATTTCCTCCATTTTTAACCATAGCTTCAAATTTTGTAGCATAATTAGGAATAGTATTCATCTTTACAATATAATTTAACAATTTAGCCTGTATTTCATTTAAATCAATTAATCTTGATGGGATTATATCAGGATCTATAATAATTTGAAATTTTAATTTATCATAAAAATAGATCAATACAAATAAAACAAAAGAATATATGAATAATTTTGAAATAAAAAAAAATTTATTATTTTTAATCATCTGCATAGTATAATTTTTTTCTAAATCTTTTTTTATTTTTTTTAAAACTTTATTAAAATCTCTATAAAGCCAAATTAGTATGTATATGGCGATAACAAGGAAAATAATAAATTTAAGAGCACTTACCTTTTGAATATTATTTCTCACTTCATAATCCATATTTTTAAGTATTACTTCTTTTCCCATATTTTGAGTAAAATAATTTTCCATTCCTTTGTTTAAAATAAATCCATACCCTGGTCTTATTTTATATAAAATTGTGTAAGAACCAAATGCTTTTTGATTTTGGCTACTTGTATCATCTTCATCCTTTGGAGAAGTTGGCTTTTCAATGGGAATAAATGCTAAAGAGCTATCATCTCTATAAGTTCTAGATAACATTCCCAGCATAGAATTATCTTCTTTATATACTCCACAAATTAAATATTCCTTATTGTTTAATTTTATCTTTTCTCCAATGCATTCAGAATTTAAAAAGAACTTAATAGCACATTTTTCATCTATAACAATGTAATTAACTTTATTATCATAATCCTCAGGCCAAATAAACCTTCCCTTTATAATCTTAAGATTTAAAAAATCATTAATAGTACCATCTACTTCATAATATCTAACGTTTAAATTTGCTCCTAATTTATCTGAAAGCATTCCTGTATTTGTTTTATACATGGTACTTTGTAGTATATTATTGTTTACTTGTTTATAATCTTTAAATAACTGAAATTCATCATAATTAGATAAATTTTCTTGAATTAAGAATGTGCTTTGTAAAACTGATAATGGATTTGTTATCTTTCCTATAACTATAGTGGATAATATTATCAATAAGATGAAAATAATATGCCTTTTCATTGTTCTGCCACCTTGTTATTTATCATTACCCTTTGCCCATCATTTATTTCTCTATCAGTACCTTTAACTATAGTTTCATTTCCATAAAGACCATCATCCACACCAGTATATTTAGAATTATATTCACCTTTTTTAACCTGTACTTTTTTTACAATAAGTTCTTTTCCTAAAAAACCTGTTGTTTCATTTATAGTATACACATAAGAGTCTTGAAATATTGCTTCATTAGGTACTAAGGCATTATAATTTTTACTTTTTCTTTGAACCTTTACATTGACATTTTCAGAGTTAACATTTTTTAATTTATCAAAGGACTTCATATTAATATACATATAGTTTTTATCATTTTTCTTCTCAATGCTCTCAATTTTTCCATCCTCCTCTACTCCATATATCACAACCTTACAATTAGGATTTGTTATAACATAATCCTTTAAATTATTGTATACATCATCAGTTAAGGTAGCGATTATTTTAGTAGGAGTATCAGAGGTTCTATAATCTATAATTGGATTTAATCCATTGTAGTCATCGCCTTCTTGTACATATATCTTTGTAATAGTGCAATCAATAGGTGCTTTTATTGTGCTGTAATTATTATTTAAATTATTCAAATCATCAATTTCTTGTTGATTTTTATTCACTTCCTTTTGTTTCTCTGCTTCAGATGTGCCATTGTATTTTCCTGAAGATTTCATAGAATTATAATCTTCTTGCATCCTTGCCAATTCTCTTTTTAACTTTTCAAGCTGTCTCTCATCAGCTTCAGTATCTTGTATAGTTTCAGTTTGCTCATCTGTTGCTAATGTTCCTGTATTTGAAATTGTTCCCGCATTTTTATTAGAATTTATTGATCGCTGCAGATCGATTATCTGCTCACTCTTATCATTTATATCTGCCATTTGATCTTCTAAATTTCTTGTAAAATCTTTTTTAAAATCTGCTAAATCCTGTTTTGCTCTATCTAAATCAGTTTGGGCTTGTGCAATAGCATCAGAAAGTGCTTTTATATCAAATGTAATAAGAGTATCACCAGAATTAACAATATTACCTTCTTTGCAATTAATTTTACTAACTTTTAAAGGCATAGAATATTGTTTGTCAAATTTAATGCTAGAGATTTCTGAATAATTAAAAGAAACATCTGTAATTAATTGATCATTTGAAATTTGTCCCCCTTGGACTTTTACAGTAACAACTTTAGGTGTTGTAAAGTATATTATTGTCTTAGAGCTAAAAGTAACCAATATCATTATTAATAAAAATGTAATTGTAACTCTTTTGGCAATTTTCTTCTTAATGTCCATGTTACACCCCCCCTAAAGCTTAAATAAAAACTATGTATTTATTTGTTTAACATATATTTAAACTTAACTTACACCAAAATTTGGCATAAGTTAAGTTTTTTAAAAAGATTATTCTTCAACCATATTTTTAACTAAAGTTATAATTTTATCAGCAGTGTCATCTACGGTTGTTTTGTCATTTGTAAAGTCATCTAATATTTTACCTCCAGCATCAGTATTAAATACATCAAAGGAAGGTTTGTAACCATCTAAAATATCGTTATAAATTTTCACATAATCGTCTGTTAATTTTTGCTGATTAAATATTTTATTTAAATTTTCATCTGAGTCAGAATTAACTTGAAGTTCTTCCTTTAAATCAGCTTTTAAAATATCATTATACTTAAGCATATCTTTATATATTGGCAGTTGATTCATAGCATCTCTAGTCAATATAATATCTTCTTCATATATATATGAAAGAAGTTCACAAGATAGCTCTAAATTTTTACTCTTTTTGTTTACAGCAAGAAATTCAGTTCCTGATACAAAATATTGTGGGTTATCCTTATCCACAACTGGTGGATTTGAAAATTTAGTTTTTGCATCTGGACTTCCCATATTGTAGCTTTCGCCATAAGCAATTAAAAAAGTATTTGCATTAGCCATATTATCATTGCTTGGATCAAAAGATGTGTTTGAATCATCTTGTATTTGTTTTAATTTTGTTAAAATACTGGAGAGCTTTGACTTATCAATAGTTACTTTCTTATTTTTTGTATCTACTGAATAATTTATATAGTCAATTAGATAATAAAAATCTGTTTGAGCAGTTTGGAAATAAAGATTTTTGTCTTTGTCTTTTATTTTATCCAAAATATTAAAATAATCATCATATGTCCAAATCTCACCAGGTAAATCTATAGAAAGATCTTTAAATTTATCTTCATTTAAAGTTATGACATTTGATAAAAAGGTAATTGGTACTCCAAAATAATAATCATTTCTAGAAACCAATTTAACTGTTTTAGGATTAATATTTTTATTAAAATTATCCATAACAGCCTTATTGTCTTTTAAATTAGCCATAACACCATTATTTATATAGCTATCAACTTTGCTCTCTGGCAAATAAAAAATATCAAAGCTGTTATCTTGAGTCATGACTTTTGCATTCAAATCATCATAATACTTATCATAACTTACATTTTGAAAGATAACGGAAACATCAGGATGATTTTTTCTAAATTTTTGTACTGCTTTCCCTGTTATTGAAAAACTATCATCTGCAATTGTTCCATCTTGAGTATATATTACTACTTGGCTTTGACTGCTTGCTTTTTTATCTAAGGCATTTACATCTATAATTCTAACTTTTTTATCATATGGTCCAAATAAATACAAGCTATTTCCAGCTAATTCCATGCTAGAATACTCAGTACTATCGAAAGACATTAAAGTTTTAGAGGAATTTTCACCATATTTCTTTTCAAATAAACCAGAATAATTAAAAATATAAACTTTATCATTATTTTGGTTATATTCAGTATCTATATTTACATTGGAACCATCTTCAGTATTTGAGTCTTTTACATTAAGCCCATTGCAATCAAAGCTTGTGGCTTTAACTTCTCCATTTTCATCATATGAGTAAAGCTTTAATACATTATCTTTATACCTCATAATGTTGTATATATCAGTAATGCCTGGTTTTTCTATTTTATCACTGTTACCACTTATATATGCTAAATCCATATTTCCACTATATCCTGAAGAATTTTCACTGGAGCTATCTTGAAACATAAAAAAAACTTTATCATCAATTGAAACTGGTTTTGCTACATATATATCGCTTGCAAAAGTCATTTCTTTAACAGTTTCTCCATTTAAGTTTAATATATTAATTTTATCAAAATAAAAAACGAAAATATTATTTTTATTAACTGCTAAATTAGATACGTTACCGTTTGGAAGTTCCAAGGTTTTTGTTATTTTACCTTTAGGATCAATAACATCCATTGAAACTTTAGCATTTTTAGATAATTCATCTCCTGATAAGGAAGCATCACTTGTACCATTTTCATTAGCATTAGGAAAATCTACAGTTATACCATAAATATTTCCACTATCATCGGCAGTCATTTGAGTATATTCTTTACTTAATGTAATTGTATAATCCTCCTCTGCATTGTTTGAATTATTATTTTTAGCAGAATTAGAACATCCTATTAACATACATGTTGATAAAATGGAACATGTTAGTATAGTTAAATACTTCTTTAGTTTCATTCAAATCTTCCTTTCACTAAAGTTCTTCTGTATCATCTATAATAATTTCATAGGAAATATATTATATTATTATACAAAATCGTAAAAAATATTAGATTTTTTATTTTCAACATTATCCTATAAATAACTTTTTTTCCTTAAATGACATTAATTTCATAATTATAAAAAAATTGTAAATAATTTATTTTAAGCGAGCAATAACTTCACAATATTATTTATTCCATTATTAGATAATATAGACCTTAATATTATTTTTTTGTATAATAATTTTATAATTTAAGAGACCAGCTAATAATAGTCAAGAAAAAAATTAAAAAAAAGAAATTTTTTTCTTATCAAAAAAAGATCACAGCAAACAAACCTAAAATGAGGCTATTTTTAAAAAATAGAAAGTTAGGTCACAGTAGTTATATCAATGTTTT
>JAVBPD010000023.1:0-43001 GCA_031549885.1 Clostridiaceae bacterium | reverse complement strand
AAAATATTAAGGATCATATTGCATTCAAAATTTCGCATATATATTCTTTTGATTGTAAGGTATTATTAGGTTGGAATGCAAAGGAAGTTATAAATTTATATTTTTAAATAAAAACAGGAATGATGCAATGAAATCAAAAGGAAAATTTGCTATTTATGAACCGATTTAAAGAATTTAAAAGAGCGAAAGTGAATGTTATTTTTGTATGATTCCTAAATTAGATTTATGAAATTGAACACAATAACTAAATAAAAAAGGTGGACTTATAGCAGAAAAGTAGACATAAAATTGAGGAGAAAAATTTTAAATTACTTATTAATTTAGGTGTGTTTCATAAATATTTGCAACACACCAATATAAAGTATCACTCAATTCTATTATGATGATTAATTTGATGTTTTTATAGAGCTTAGAGTGATTTCAAACACAAGGTACTTTTTAATCTTTGCATTTGACAATATACCATTTGGAATTTTTACTATTTCAATATGGATTTTTTCTTATTTTTTTCGTATAGTATTATCGGAAAAATCTGTTAAAAATATACATAATTACATTCTTAAAAATCCTGAGAATAAAGATGTAGTAGGCTTAATGGATAAAGATGGTAACATTGTAGTCACATATTTATATGATGCCTGGGGAAATATAGCAAGTGTAACAGGAACAATGGTTAGTACATTAGGAGTAGATAATCCATTTAGGTATAGAGGATAGGAGACAAAACTTTATTATCTCCAAAACAGATACTATGATCCAAATCTTTGTAGGTTTATAAGTCCTGATGATATTACAGGGGCTAGTAGAGGTCTTGATAATATATTGGGAAGTAATGTGTTTACTTATTGTAGAAATAATCCTGTTATGGGGTAGATTATAGTGAAAAAGGCAATACTTGGTTAGCATAAGGGGTATATTTTAATGTTTAGAAAAAAAAAGAATAATATAAAATATAAATTTATTATAACAGGTCCAGATAGAGATAAAAAAATTATATTAAAAGATTTATTATATGCATTTGTTGATATACTAATTACTATACTTACTGATATTTAAAAAAATATAATTACAAAAATTTGCGTTATGGAGCAGCTCAGGCAGCAGTATTATTTTCCAACGCATTAAGTAACAGCTATGGACTTGCTAAACTTGGATGTATTATAAATTCTATAGAAGAAGTTAAGTATCTAAAAATCTCACGCCTATGCGTGGGATTATCAATATTTGAAGAAAGGAAACTAAGTAATGTCAACAAATATATTAGATGATATAGCAAATTCAAAAAGAATATCTAATTGGATAAATATGCCTTTCGATGTATGGCACATAAGTTATGCAATTTTTATATTTTGTGTTTGTATAATTATTTGCTGTATTATTATTGTTTTTAAAAATAGTAATCTGATAAATCAAGGGATTAATTTGATAAATATAATTTTATTGACGATGCTCAGTATATTTTTTGTGTCATTAACCGGAAAATATATATCATTATTATCGATAATGTATATTCCAACAATTGTTCCAACATATCTGCGTGATAATATCAAAATAACAAAAAGCAAAGAAAACCCAACAAACAAAAAACAGAAACTACATATTAATATCAATAATATTAAAATATATATGTTCGTATTTCTACCTGCATTTATATGGTGGTTTATTCTTTGGATAGTATTCAAAAAATATACACTTAATTATTAGCAGATTGGATTTATAATAAATATACTGGTTGTAATCACATATTTATATGATGCCTGGAGTAACATAGAAAGTGCAACAGGAACAATGGTTAGTACATTAGGAGTAGATAATCTATTTCGGTGTATTTCAGATAGTATAACATTTTAAACTGCAATTTCTTGAAGTTGCAGTTTAAAATGTGATATTTCAATATTAAACTCTTTGCTTCATAGTTATAATATCATTCCAATTTTGAGCTGTTATAATTTCAATAGCATTTACTCTCTGAGAGTTTTTAGATTCATTTTGGACTAAATTGTTTAGTTGTGTATCAAGCTTTTCAAATTGATCTAAGCATAAAACTTCAAATTTATCAATTCTATATTCTACATCATTAAGCGTATTCTCTACAGAATTAAATTTGTTCATTAAATTATTAATGTTCATTTCTAAAACACTATTCTTATTTTCAAAACTGCTAATCTTATTTAAAAACTGCAACTGGTTATGCTCAATTAAATTAATCTTACTTTCTACCATCGCTACTTTATTTTCTAATGCGTCTACTTTATTTTCAAGCTTTTTCATTCCACATTGAATGTCATCTAATTGCTTTTGCATAGATTTTAAAATTTTTAAAATCTCAATATCCATCTAAACAACTCCTCTCTATAAAATTATAACTCTTTTTTATATTTTTTAATCCAAATTATTCACCATTCACCCAACTTATACCATTTGTCCAACCATTTTCAGAATGTTTTAACAAATTAAGATAATATTCATTCACTTTGCTTACATCATAATTATATTTTTCATAGTCTAAAATATAATAATTTGTTATTGCAATAGACTCAAATTGCGCTCCTTTAGAACATATATCTTTTGATTTTTTAAACTTTCTAAAATATACATAATCTGCAATTTCAGGATCTTTTTTAATATTCCAAGCGCTTTTAAGGCTGCCATTATCATCTTTCATTACTAAACCATATGTAGGATCGAGCACTACCCATTTGCCATTATAGAAAGCTTCAACTAAACAGTGGCCACAATAGGCTAATTTTGTATTTGCTATATTAAGTATTCTAGATGGAATATTTGCTATCTGTAAAAATACACAGCATACTCTTGCAATGTCCGTACACCAATCTGTACCCCTTTTAATTATATCTTCTTCATATCCTCCAAATATCATATCCTCAATTGAAGTATCGAAATTTTTTACAATTTTCTCACAATATTCTAAAATATTTTCTATTGTTTTATAAGGATCAGCATTAAGCAAAGAAAAAACAACTTTTTCTAATAATGGTCTTAATCCTACAGTATATTTTTTATTCAAGTCAGTATAAGTTGAATATAAATACTCATATGATGTGTCATCAAGTTTAACCATTTCACCAACCAATTCCCTATCTACAGAACCTACAGCATGAACATCATTTTGAAACATTATTTCATATTTATCTCCAAAACATCCAATGCCTTTTTTCATAATTCCACCTTAAACAATACTATCTAAAATCTCTCCAACAGCTAAAACCATTTTCTTGCATCTATCTTCATCTGTTCTAAAGTTTTCCTTAAGCTCTTTGCAATTATCAGTTCCAAGATTATCTTTAAACTCTCTATAAAGTTTTTCAGTTAATTCCTTAACCTTAGGGCTTTTGTGTCCTCTTTCTTCTGTAAATAAAATGGAAATAAGGGCAATTCCTCCTGTGAGAGCTCCACAAACACCTTCTACGCACATGCCACCGCCAAAGCCAGCCATAGTCTTATATGTATCTTGTGTCAAATTTAAGTTGTATTCTTCATTTCCTGCATAAAGAATAGTTTCAGCGCAATTTAAATCATATTTTTTATCATAAAACTCTAAGATCTTATCTGTAATCAATGTTAACCCCACCTTATATTAATTTAATATTTACATTATACCAAATAAAAACATCTAAAGTTACATTATATTTAACGTAAACTTTAGATGTCTTAAATTTCATTCTATGATTCGATACAAATTGAAAGATCTTCAGCTTTTACAATGTGAGTCCCTTCCCAATATATATCAGCATCAAAATAAAAAGTAAACTTTTCTTTTGTATCTATAAACTTTTTAAAACTAATCTTATAAACGATAGTAGATTTTATTGGCCTAACTTGACCTCTAAATATAACTTTAGCACTATCTCCTTTGCTAGGTTCAATTGGTTTATCAGTTTTTCTTCCAATAATCCCTGCATCTAACAAGAAATAATTTATTTGATTAACACCCTCTAAAAGCAAGCTCCCAGGTAAAACAGGATCATTTAAGAAATGCACCTTAAAGGCCCAGTGGTTTTCATCTATATCTTTTTCTGCAAATACTTCGCCAAGACCATACCTACCACCTTCATCACTTATATAAGTTATGCGTTCAAGCATTCTTGCTTTTTCATGAATTGGTATATAACCTTCATTTGAGCCATGAACATTCCCTTCAAGTTGACCATTATAAAAATCAATAAGTATATCCATACCATATGTATCTTTATGTGGCTTAAACTTAATAGGTGTTCTTGTTAAATTGTCAGCATCTTTATTTGCATTTAACTTAGGCGCATCAATTATTCCTTTAGAATTTTCTAAATCTTGTTCTGTGAAAAATCCTCCAATAGCATCAATAGATAGAACATGCCTATCACCAACATATGCCTTATAAGTATTCACAACTAAAGTAGTAGCTCCTTGCTTTAAGAAAGCTTTAATTTCATAAACTCCTCTAAATGTTTCTCCAACTTTAGGAAGGGCGCTGTGTATAACAGCTTTAGTATCAGCTATTCTAAAGTGAAGTGTACCATTTGATATTTCATCAATTCCCATGTAAGCTACAAGGAAAATACCAATTTGAGCAGATTCAGTTACTGCAACATGTGAAACTTGATTTCCAATGACAAACAAACAATCCTCACGAACATCATATTCTATTTCAATCATAGCTGGTTTATTAAATGCACCATATTCTGCATCAATTTTAGTAATTCTTGACACAAACATAAATGGTGGAAGCGGAAGCCTAGCGCGAACAGGATATTTATCAACAACTTCATATTTAGGACCAAGGACTTTAGCCATAGAGTTAGAAGTCATTTCAATAATCTCATCATAATCCCATAGGCAGTTTTTCTTTTTAGGTTCCTCTTTTTTAATTATACTGCCTTCATCTATCTTTATATTTTCTTCAATAAGCTCAGCATTATTTCTCATAGTTTCTACTAAATTGTTTAAAATCATCTGTTCACTTTGCAAATAATAACCATAAGCATTTGCATTGTTAGCATAAGCTTTAGCTATATATTTTCTCATGTAATCTTTCTTTGACTTATTTTTAACTTCTTTAGCAACTTTATTAACTACTGGTTTAATTAAATTCTTCTCTTTAACTTCCTTAACTTCTTCAACTTCTTTAATATTATTAGTTTTCTCTTTATCAAATTTTATCCTCTTTTGCCTTAATCTTTCACGCAGTTCATTATTATCGTCATTTGCAAGCCCTTCTACAAATGATTGAATGCTAAGATAAACTTTTCTCTCAAGCTTTTGTTTATTGCTTACTTCAAAATCAAACATGCTCATATATTTATCTAAATCAAAATTAACATCATTAGAAATTAATTTCGCAAGCAAGCGAATATAGTTATCTTCAGGACTATACTTTTGAGAATAAATTGATAAACTTAAATAATCTGGGCTTTTTATGCTAGATGAAAGCCAAGTTGAACAAACCTCATTGGTGCTCATATCAATAAAAACACGTGCTCCATCATTATAAGAGTTTTTCAAACTACCTAAGAAGTTTACAGGGTTTGTTAAAATATTTCTAAATATACCTTTAAATTCATCATTATTAAAATCAATTGGCAATTGAGTATAAGCATTATATATAATATATGGCAAATCCTTCTTATACTTAATTTTATCTGCAAACTCATCGGCTTTACTTTCAGAATATACCAAAGAAGCAATAGGTGAATGTATAATAGTAGCTGTCTTAATTGCTGTGCCAAAGCCTTTAAATTTATTTAAAACACGTCTGCAAGCTTCACCCTCACCAGTTATCACAACATCTTCAGGTGACCCAATAATAGTCATAAATACATTTTTTTCTTCTTTAATAATTTTTTCAAGCTCATCCTTAGAACCTTTTACATAAAAAGACTCAAAGGAATCAATTTTTTTATCAAAGAAATTCTCTCGGCAAGGATCCTTTTCAAACATGAAATTTAATACATTTACAAGGTCATACAAAATAGATTCATAATTCTCATCATATAAAATGCTGTCAAGAGCAAACAATGAAGCAATTTCACCCATGCTTGCAGCCACAACCACATCTTCATCTATTCCTAAATCCTTTGCAATTGCTACAGTTATTTGAGCTGATAATATTTCCATAATATAATCATAAAGAGCTTTTCCTTTAATTCCAGATTTAGTCATAAAACTAGAATTTATAAAATCGCTATATATTTTTTGATATTTAGGAAATCTTGATAAATTCTCATAGAACTTTCCATTAAACATTCCTCCAGGTGGTAACATATAAGAAATTTTAGCATTTCTTCCAACAGGAGTTGAAGTATAAAAAGATCCATTAAGGCTTTCCCACTTAAAATTATCATCAAAAAATTTGTCTATATTATCTAAAGCAAGCTTAGCTTCTTTTTTAAGATCCTCTTTATCATGAGCAACTAGACAAAGAGTTTTTCCAGATTTATCTGAAACCTTAAATTCATTCCAAGCTTCTTCATAAACATCTAACATGCCTTTTCTGATGCTTAAATTTATAAAGCTGTTTAACTTTTCCCTTAAATTTGCATGGTCTTTAACAACAATTGGGTAAACTAAATTTTTAGTCTTAATCTTTCTAATCTTTTCATCTTCATTTTTATAACTAGATAAGACAACATGAGTAGCTGATCCATCATCATTAAATGTATTGATTAAAGCTGATCTATCTTTACCCTCATTATCCCAAGTAATATAAGTTCCTTCTTTTTCATTAAACTTTATAGCATTATACAGCTGCAAAGAATTCTTAATCATGGCAACACCAGAAGTTAAACTAAATCCATAACCTATGGTATTCTCAACTGAACCTTCAACAAAATTAGAGCTCTCTAAATAATCAGAATAGCGATTATAAATAAGCTTTTTCATTACATCTTTTTCTTCAACATTGCTGCTATCAGGCATCTCCAAATAACCAATTTTATTTTTTTCTATTGATTTATCATTAATAACACCATCTATGCTGTTAATCAACTTACCTACAACATCAGACCCGCTATTAGTTAAGGCCATATTATCAATTACAGAGTAAATTTTATTTCCTTGCTTTTTAGCAGCTTCTAAGCTCTTTAAAACTAAAACAACTGCACCTTCAGCAATTCCATACTTCTTCATTGTATCTTTCTTGCCTAATAAAGTTTGAGCATAAATATACTCCATCTCTCCAGCAAGTTCAATACTTCCAATTACTACATTTTCAACATTTTCTTCTTCAATTAAATATTTAGCCAGTTCAATAGCTCGCCCAATACTATTTTCTTTCTCCATAATAGCATAAGCTGGACCATTAAAGCCCCACTTTGATGAAATACGGCTAGCTCTTATATTTGGCATCATCCCTGGTACTGCTGTAGGAGTTTGCCTAATTGACTCAGTTTTTTGCAAAACATCAATTAAGGATTTAATATCATCATCGGTTAAATCAGCACACGTCCTTTTAAGACTCCTAGTAATGCTCTCTTCAAGCTCCCTTGTTGACATAAAATTAAGCTCTGAATAGTCATTGCCACAATTTATTATAACTGCAGTATTAGGGTGAGAGCTGGGGCTAATATTTGCATCTTCTATAGCTTCTTTTGCTACATTTAAAATAAGAAAATCCTTTCTTAAGAAAAACTCATCCCCAGTTGCTGGAAATTTAAATTCCATATAATCAAAATCAAAATTGCTTATATATGCACCTTTTGGAACTTCGCCAATGCCAGAATTTTTAAACCATTGTGGATCAAGCTGTATGTCATGCCATCTTTCTTTAGGAGGTTTTGTCACTGCAGATTTATTTGAAAGTAAATATTTGTAATATTCATTTACAGATGATAAATCTCCTATATGCATGCCCATTCCAACCACTGCTATATTTGATTTTTTAGGTGTTATAAATGCGCTTTTATTTTCAGAGATTAAATTACTTTTTACTATATCTTTTTCTTTCACAAATTCTCTAATTACAATATGAGCGTTTGTACCTCCAAAACCAAAGGAATTTACTGCTGCTCTCTTTACATCTCCACTTTTATTCCAAGCCATATTTTCTAATATTATCTCTTTATCAATAGGATCCTTAATGCGTATGGTTTGAGGAATCATATTATGTTCCATTCCCATTAATACTTTTACAATTGCTGCATGAGACGATGCAGTAAAGAAATGTCCAGTATTTCCCTTTAAAGCTCCAAGAAGTGGATGATAACCTTTTTTGCGGAAAAACCTGGTAATAGAATCAATTTCTACAATATCCCCAGCAACAGTACCAGTAGCATGACATTCTATATAATCAATGTTTGGAGAAACGTCATTTTTATATGCGTCTTCATATGATCTTATTTGTCCTTCTGCATCTGGGGCTAAAATAAATTTTGAAGTTCCATCACTAGACCAACCAACACTTTCAATAACTCCTAAAATCTTATCATTATCTCTAATAGCATCATTTAACCTTTTTAAAGCAAAAATTCCTGCACCAGAACCTGCAATAACTCCTTGAGATGACTTGTCAAAGGGTTTATTATCTCCAGGCATAGATAAAATACCTAAAAGATCAAACATACCACTAATAGCAAAATCCATTTGATTATAACATTGAGCACCAGCAAGCATCATATCAGCCTTTCCTTGCTGAAGATACATAATAGCCTTTTTAATAGCATAAACAGGTGAGGAACAAGCTGCATTTAAAGTTAAAAGCGGACCTCCAAGTGAAAGTTTTTTTGCCACAAAATTTTGAGGTTCTGTATCTGTTAAAAGAGCTAAAGGCTTTAAATCTTTGCTTTTAGTATAATCATATACGAATTCATCTCTTTCTAAAAAACTTCTCATTCCAATTTCAACAGTATTTTTAATTAGTTTTTCAAAAAGATAAACATGCTCTAAAGCTGGCATTCCAAATGAACCCATTACCATACCAGTGCGCTTTAATTTTTCATAGCTTCCTAAATAGCCACATTCATCTAATGCTTCTTTTACTATATACATTGTCCACTTAAATAAATCACCATATGAGTCTAATTCATCATATTCTTCTTTTGTAAAAACATTTTTAAAAAATGCTTCAGATCTATCTTTTTGCATCGATGCTCTTTCAATTTTCTTACCTAAGAAGTAGTCTTCAGACATGAAATCTTCACCATTTATTAACCGTTGCCAGAAATCTTTTTTAGTAACATAGTCAGGATATAAGCACCCCATGCCCACAATTGCTATATTGTCCATGTCTAGTCCTCGCTTTCTTTTTAATATAGACTTGCCTAAAAATCAAAATTAACTGATCTTTAGGCAAATCTTTTTTACATGATCTCAGTAAAATCTATGTCATGTGGAATATATAAATCCGTCCCTGCAATACATAATTGACAAGTTTCTGGTTTAAATGAATAGTGGAGTTGTTCAGCAAAGTAGTCTGCCCCAACATTTAAAGGTATCATCTTTTCACCAATGGCTGTTATTACATATTGAAGAGCTTCAGAAACCATACCGCCTTTCCAAGGTCCCCAGTTAATAGAAAGAACAAAAGTATCAGGAAATTTCTTTCTATATGCATAGGCAAATTTATTTAAAACTTCATTTGCCATAGAATAATCTGTTTGACCTTCATTACCAAAATAAGCAGCCACAGAACTAAACATTATAACATATTTTAATTGTTCTGGATTTAAAATATTCATTACCTTATTTAAGCCAATTATTTTAGTTCCAAAAACATTATTAAAGTCTTTTTCTGTCTTTTTCTCAATTTTTTTATCAGCAATTACTCCAACTCCATGAGCAAATCCAGTAACCATGCCCATTTCATTTTCACCTTTTAAAATAACTTCTTTTAATTCCTTTTCGTTTGTAACATCACATGGATAATAAACAACTTTTCCTCCTGCTAGAATAATAGCATCTAAATTTTTCTTGATCTCATCTTGATTTTTAATGCTACTAATCATCTTATCAACCTCTGCAGGTTTAATTACCTTTCCTGTCTCTCTTAATTGAGCAATAATAAGTTGCCTTAATTTTGTTTGATCAGTTTCGCCATTTGTCCAAGAGAAATCATTATCTATGCTAGATCTTCCAAGTAAAATAAATTTACATTTATATTCTTTTGCAAGGTTAATAGCACATACAGCAGAAACACCTCTTCCGCCACCTGTTATAAGGAAAACATCATCTTTTCCAGGAAGTCTATTTGCAGGATCTGCATCATACCTTTCTATCATACTTATGGTAAAGCGCTCTCCATCTGATGTTCTACCTACCTCAACTATGCCTTCACTTTCTGAGAATATCTCTTCTAAAACATAAGCTGATGCTTTAGAATTATCACAATCTACTGGAATATCTATTACACTGCACTTAGTGTTCTTCCACTCTCTAGCTAAAGATTTTACAAGGCCATAAAAACCACCTTGAAGCACTGCTGCAGTATTATCTCCGCTTAATCCCATATTTCCATCCATTCTAGTTACAGCTGCAAAAAATCCTTTTCCGTCATTTGGTTTCTTGCTAAAAGATGAGAAATATTTAGCTATTAAGAAATTAGCCTTTAAAGCATCTATTTCTTTTTCACCAAAAATCTTATTAATTTCAATATTTTCCCCATTTGAAGATGCAACATGAATATAACCAATTAGCGCTTCATTATCTTTAGTTATAGCCTCATAAAGAGCTTTAACTTTGCTATCACTTACAGAATCTAAATTATATTTACAATTATTATCATCTGCTTTGTCTAAAATACTTACATATTCAACTTTATAACCTTTTTTAATCAAATCATTTCCTATTTCTTTAGATAAACCTGATTTGTCTAAAGTTACAACAACCAAACCACCTTTAGTAATAACAGAATCACTTAATATAGGCTTTTCTATTTTTTTCTTAAAAACTTCATATCTTTTAATTTCTCGCTCATCATCAGATTCATCTTCATATTCTACTAAATTATCAATTAAATTTTTTTTTTCATCTAAATTATCTTGTAATTTAGATTCAATATTTTCTTCTAATGCCTGCGAAAGATCCATAGTATCATTATCTTCTGAATCTGTAGATATTATTTCATCAGGCATAATATCAATCTCCTCAGATCCAGCACCCATAGACAACATAGAGTAGTTTTCTTGAGTAATAACTGGTCCATTTGATACTCTAACTCCGCTCATTTTATCAGCTAAGAATTGAGCAAAATCTCTTATGCTAGTAAGAGTTGTCATAAATTCTATATCTTCTTGAGTAAATCCTTGATCTAATTCGTCGTTTAAAACCGAGAAAATTTCAACCCTCTTTATAGAGTCAATGCCAAGATCTGACTCAATGTTCATTTCTCCATCAATCATATCAACAGGATATCCAGTACGATCGCTTATAACTTCAATAATTCGTTTTTCCATTTGTTCAGTTGTTAATATAGGCTTTTTACTAGCACCATCTGCTGCATCTTCAGAAGTTTTAACTTCTTCTATAGCTTCAGGTTTTACCTCTACAGCTGGTTTAGTCTCTCTAATTTGTGCTTCCTCTATTTTTTCAACTTGTGGAATAGTTGCAACCTTTTCTTGTTTTGGCTGAGGTTTTACATCTTCTTGTGGTTTTACTACTTCCTCAACTTTTTCTTGTACTTTTTTCTCAACCTTTTGAACTGGTTTAAGCATTGGAGGTGGAGGTGCTATAGCAGGGCCAGCTTCAATTACATTCATAAATTCCATATTTGCACTGCCCTCAATAGCAAAAGTACCTGATAGCATATTCTTTTGCTCGTTAAAGTAAGTGTTGTATGCGTTTATGCTATTATTTTGGAAGGATTCCATGAAATTCAAGAAACCATCCACATTACTTTGCTCCTTATTGCTTGTTACATGAAGCATTTCATTAAACATGTTTAATTGATAGCTTTGGGATTGCATAAACTGCTTAAACACTTCACTATTTAAAGATTGAAGACCATATGCATCTTGCAATGGAGATCTTACATATTTTTTATTTTCTTCATTTCCCATAAAATCATCACCTTCTAATTCATTTATAGTTTCTTCTTCATAATCATCTATTTCATCATCAATAGTATCTTCAAAATGTTCTACCAATTCTTTTGGAAGATCATTTGCTTCCCTCTTTAAAAAAGGATTTCTAGGTCTTATATCATTTTTCTCTGGTTCTTTTATAGTTTCTTCGCTTTTTATCTCTACTTTAACTGGCTCATTTTTAACTAGTTCATCCTTTATTTTCTCTTTGGGCAAAGGATCAACTTCATTCACCGCAGCATCCAATCTAGCATATAATTCCTCGCCAATATAATGCATTGGAGGAAGCATATAAGTGCTTTTATTTCTTGGAGTATCCTGTCTTAACTTTAATCTTCTAAAGTAAATATCTTTTTCAATATTAATACCAAGCAATTTCATTTGAATTATAGCAGCTTCAAGTTGGTATATAGAATCAAATGCTTTGTTTGGATTAATAGAAATAGTTTCATGATCAAGCCCTTCTAATATTTGATCAGTTAAAGATGATAAAACTTTTCCAGGTCCAACCTCTACAAATACTCTAGCTCCGTCATCATAAGCTTTTTTAATGGAGGATTTAAACAAAACTGAATTTGTCATCTGTTTTGATAGCAATTTTTTAATAGCCTTTCCTTCTGTAGGATAAAAATCAGCTGAAGAATTTGCTATAACCTTTCCATTTAAATTGTCAAATTTACTTTTAGAAATAACCAAGCTAAACGCTTCTTGGGAATTTTCCATATAAGGGGAGTGAAAAGCTCCTGAAACTTTAAGCCTCTTTGCTGATATTTTCTTTTGGCGCAAAATAGCTTCTAATTCTTTAATTTCTGATTCATCACCAGATACAATTGTCTGCTTATGGCTATTTTCATTTGCTAAATATATATTTTTAAACTGACCAATTAAATCAAGCGTAGTTTTTTTATCGCTCAATACTGCAAGCATAGTAGTATTTTCCTGTGAGGATGTTGACATTATATCCCCTCTTGATACTGCAAGACTTGCATATGTTTCATCGCTTATTGATCCAGCTGCCCAAAGTGCAGTTATTTCACCAAAGCTATGGCCTATTAAATAATCTTCTTTATATCCTCTATTTTTTAATATTTTATAAAGACCGCTACAAGTTGCAGCTAAAGCAGGCTGAGTATTTGATGTTTTAGTTAGTTCATTTTCAAATTTATCTAATCTTGCGTCGAGCAGTGTCTTTGGATATACATATGTTGAAACAGGCTCTTTTTTCATATCTATCATGGTGTTATCTACAATTTCAAACATATCTTGAATTTCTCTATAGCTTGTTGTAACATCAGCTAACATATTTGCATATTGAGAGCCTTGACCTGGAAACAAAGTAACTACCTTTATATTTTCATCTAATGGCTTTTCTCTATAAAATACATCTTGCTTGTTCCATGTACTTTTATCATTTTTATTAAGCTCATTTAGAGCAATTTCAAGCTTTTCCTTTGCCTCAGTTGGGTTTTTAGCAATAAACCCTAGCCTAACATGATCTCTTGGTATTTCATTATTTCCTTCATCATATAACGCATTAAAATAATCAGTATCGCCAAATTCAAACTTCTCAATTCCTTCTTCACATTGCTTAATTAAATCTTCTTTTGTATTGCTGTGAAGGTAAAGGGCTACAGGTGATTGATTTAACCTTATAAACTCACCATCAGTATCTAAATATTCTCTAGCAACAACGTGAAAATTAGTTCCTCCAAACCCAAATGAGCTTATTCCAGCTCGTCTAAATGGTTTATTTTTATTTATAAGCCATGGTTTAGGTTTATTTGTTAAAAAGAATGGCGAATCTAAAAGCTTTCTTCCAGGGCTCTTAATATTTATAGTTGGAGGAAGTGTATGATGATAAAGTGACATTAACGCCTTAATTAAGCTCGCTGCTCCAGAAGTTAATCTTGAGTGACCAATTTGGCTCTTTACGCTACCTATAAGAATAGAATGTTCCTTAACGCCAAATTCGTTAAAATATTCCTTTAAAGCATCTACTTCAGTTTCATCTCCAGCTGGAGTGCCAGTTCCGTGGGCTTCAATCATTCCTAAAGTATTTGGATCTATGGAAACTTCGCCATATGCTCTTTTTAATGCAAGCAGTTGACCTTCCTTGCGAGGAGCAAAAATGCTTTTTGCCTTTCCATCTGAAGAAGAAGAAATTGATTCAATTACACCATATATGCGATCATTATCCCTTTCAGCGTCAGCAAGCCTCTTTATAACAAGCATTCCAACTCCATCACCTAAAATAATACCATCAGACTTTTCATCAAAAGGCTTACTTTCATTAGAAGGCGCAATAGCTGGCGTTTTCGTAAATGCTACAAATGAATATGGAGTACAATCAAGCATTACCCCTCCAACTAGCATTACATCGCAATCTCCTGATTCAAGTTCATTTATTCCGTATTTTAAAGAAGCAAGGCTTGCTGCACAAGCTGCATCAACTGTACAATTTGTTCCATATAAATCAAATCTATTGGCAATACGCCCAGCAGTTACATTGGGAAGTGAGCCTGGGTTGCAATCCTCATTCCATTCAAACTCAGAATTCTTAATCCTCTCCATAACTCTGCCAATTAAATGTTCAGGAACATGGCTGTTTCTCAATATTCTCTCATATTTATTTGCCATAAGCCTTTGGCTTAAAGAGAAAGCATTCTTTCCTATATTTGATGCTAAAATAACACCAGTTTTATTCCTATTAAAAGGTTTAGCATCTGGCCCAATTAAATTTGCATCTAAAAGAGCTTGTTTTGCAACAACTAGAGCAAAAAGTTGATCCACAGAAACTGATTCCATTACTCTTGGCGGTATTCCAAACTCCAAGGAATCAAAAGGCACAAAATCAATAAGAGCAGCTTTTTTTCCATAACTTTTATCTTTTGCTGTAGGATCTGGATCATAATACTCGCTTAAATCCCAAAAATAATCAGGCATTTCTATAACACTGTCTTTAGCTGCTAAAATATTACTCCAATATTCACTTAAATCTAATGCGTCAGGGAATATAGCACCTATACCAACTACTGCAATTTGCGTTTTCATTTAAAAACTCCTTCCTAAGTCAATAATCCTAATTTTTTAAGTTTCCCAACAATTGAACACTCACTATAAACATCAAAAGCATTTGTTCCCTTTCAGAAAAAGTATTCTTACTCTTAACACTATTAATAAATTTAAGAACAGCTTTGCTATTAAATATGTCAATTTCATTTAAGCTATCTTCTGCAACAAGCACCGCAAGCTTTTCATTTTCTAAAATGCTAATACAATCAATAGGAGCTCTAAAAGGGAATTTTTTTCTCTTTAAGAATTCACTTGGTAAATATTTGCTTGCAAGCTTCTTCAATAAATATTTTTCATTTAATACATTTATTTTAAATTTATCTTTTAAAGAAAATGCAAATTCTGTTACATCATTGTCTAAAAAAGGATACTTGCAACTTATTCCATTTGACATGGCAATGCAATCTCCTTGTAATAAAAGCAAATAATTGTTCAAAAATGTTTGTATTTCTAAACTTTGAGCTTTTGCAATATTAGAAAATACATCATAATTACTTGGCAAACTTTTTTCTAATTCTTTTTTATAATCATATTGTTTAAGTTTATCTTTTACATTATCGCTAAAAAATTGATAACAATAATCTCCAGCTTTAAATCTTGTTAAATGAGATGAAAATAGTTCATCTAATTTAACTTGGTTAAAAAAAGAAGTCAAAGAAGCATTGTTTAAATTGCCATATCCATTAACATAGGGATATAATCTCTTATACAACAATGGTCGATTTTTTGAAAGTGGATCCTTTTGACAAAACTCTCGTATCTTGACTTCTTTATATATGTCATATCCTCCAAAAATCTCATCAGCGCCTTCTCCAGATAAAACAGCATCAAATCCATTATCCTTTACAAATTTTGATAAAAGATACATAGGGCAAAGCCCTGTTTTAATAATTGGAGATTGTATTATTTTAACAATAGATTCAATATTTTCAATTATATCATTTGATGAAACAGTTAATCTTTTATGGTTAGAATTTGTAAATTTAGAAATCATATCTTGATACATAGTTTCATCATAATGTTTATCTTCAAATGATATAGAAAATGTATTTATTTTTCCCTTATTATGTTTTGTAGCTATAGCTGCAATTAAGCTTGAATCAAGACCACCGCTTAAATAAAAAGCAAGTTTTTCATTTTCATTCATTCGCCTTTTAATAGAATTATTTAATAAAATATCCAATTCATTAATAAGCTCTTCTTCAGATTTTTCATCTTTACTTCTTTGTAAAATATTTAAATCAAAATATCTTTTGCTCTGCAAAGCTCCTTGTGAAAATGAAATATAGCTGCCACATTCTACAGATGAAATATCTTTATAAAATGTATGGTCTCCTAAGCTTGACCATGCAGTACAAATATCTCTTAAGCATCTTTCATCTACCTTGCTATTTTTAAGTACTCCTTTTAATGAATTTATTTCTGAACTAAAATAAACACATCCATAAGCATTAACATAAAACATCGGTTTCTGGCCAAATCTATCGCGAGCTAAAATTAATTTAGATTTACTTTTATCAATTATTACAATTGAGAATTGGCCATTTAATCTACAAAATAGTTCCTCGCCATATTTTTCATATAACTCAACTATGGAGTCATCTTCTTTATTCCCACCTAATTCAAAAATATTATAAATAAAGCCGTCAATTCCGATTATTATATCTTTATTTTTATTTATAAGAAATTTTTTACTAGTAAAACTATTCTCAGAGAAAACAACACCATTTAAGATTGTATCATCATCGCTATAAAATGAATCAATATAATGCTTACTAAAATTTAATGTCTCTGTCATTTTCAAAAAATTCAATCTTGATTCTTCATTAATTTTATAGCATCCTGTTATCCTATTCATACCTTTATTCACTATCCTTTAGCATAGCTCTTTTTATTTTCCCGTTAAATGTTTTGGGCAAATCATCAATTATTTCAATAATATGCGGCCTTTTAAATGCTGGCAAAGATCTCCTTAAATTCTCATTTAAATTCAAAATCCCCAAGTTTTTATCTTTTAATACTACATAAGCTTTAATCTTAATATTGTTAAATTCATCTTTAGACTCTACCACAGCTGACTCTAATATGTTTTCACATTTATTGATTTGACCTTCAATTTCTAAAGGGCTAATTCTATGCCCTAGATTTTTAATCAAATCATTTTTTCTCCCAACAATATAAATAAACCCATCTTCATCTAAGTAAGCTACATCACCAGTAAAAAGCCACCCATCAATAACTTTTTCTTTTGTTGCCTCCGGGTCATTATAATAACCCCTCATTACATTATCACCCTTAACAATTAACTCACCAGTACTTCTTGTTTCTACATCATTTCCATTATCATCTACTATGCGAATAGTAACGCCATTTATAGGAATACCACAGGATCCCTTTTTCTTTATTACCATTTCTGGAGGTAAGTATGATAACCTTGCACTAGCTTCCGTTTGACCATACATTACATATAATGACAAATGTGAACCTAGCTCACTAAGCTTTTTCAAATCATCATATGATGTTGACTCACCAGCAAACGTCATATATTTAATATTTTCAAATGATTTTTTTGAAATATTGTCCTGTTTAAGTAAAATATTTAAGTAAGACCCAACAGTTGAAAAACCTGTCAACTTCTCATTTTCTAAAATTTGCAATATTTTTTGAGGGTATATAGCGTCATAACTAATATAAAGCATAGCACCAGCTTTTACATGTGTTAAAAGTAAAGAGTTACCATAAGAATATCCAAAAGATAATATTTCAAGAACACTATCTTTTTCATTTAATTTTAAATAATCTAAAATTGAATTAGTATTAGATTCTAAATTCTTATGAGTTAACATTACGCCTTTTGGTGTACTAGTTGTTCCAGATGTATATAATATTAAAGCAACACTACTATCATCATAATAATTAATATCTTCTAAATTTATGTTTGGTATTTTATAAGCATTTATTTCCAGTGTTTTAAATTTCCAATTTTTTATATTCTTTTTTAAAAAATTAATTCTAAAACCAGTTCCAATTATGCATTTTGCATTTGAATCATTAATTATATACTCAATATTTTCTACATTCATAGAAATATTAATTGGAACAATAACAGCTCCAATATAAAGTAAAGCAAAGTAAGCAATAATATATTCCGCTGAATTTTCCATATACAAAATCACATTATCGTTTTGAGAAATCTCTTGCTTTTTTAATATATCTACAAAACCAAAAACTTTATTATATATTTCACTATAAGTCCAATATTTCCCCTTACTAAAAACTAAATTATTATTTGGAAATTTATTATAGCTATCATACAAAAACTTGAATATATTTTTCACTTTTTCTTCACTTCCTTCCTATTATTTTAAACAAAAAGAGCTTTTTTATTAATTTAAAATAAATTATTCACTTAATTTAATCTCAATAGCTTTAGCAATTTCTTCTTGAATCTTATTTGTAGAAATCCTCTTAAAAGCCTCTTCTCTAGTCATAACGCCTTCTCTAACAAGTTGAGATAATTCTAAAGCATAAGGGTGAAATCCAAATCTATCAAAATGATTTTTAATAGCATAAGAATTCATCATGCAATTTGTGCTATTAGAATCAATATTTTCCGGTTTTTCCCATCCATATTTTGAAATAGTCTCAAATATAGCTTTTTCATCATAAGTATGGCTTGGAAAAGGGTAAAATAACGAAGGCAAAGATTCTTTATGAATATCAATAAATTCATCAGTCAAATACAATGGAGAATATTCAATTCCGAGACTATTAATAACCTTTTCTTTTAATGGCTTAAAGTTGGACTTAACCATCTTATAATCAAGAGTTACAATTTGTTTATTTAAACCTATTTGCCCTGGAGTCCATCCAAAACATATGAGAGGAATGCTTCTTAAAATAGCTTCCTTATAAGCCATAGACTTTACGATACCAATGCAATGTGTACATATTGAGCTTGCTCTTTCTAAAGATTTTTTAGGAAGTGTATTATCTTCTTTAGCAAGTTTAAATATATTCTTCATCTTTAAATAAGAAGGTGAAATAATTATGTTGTCTGAATCAAGATTTTTTGTCACGTTCTTAATATTCTCAAAAGTTCTATCAGGTATAAAACCATTATCTAAAGTTAATGTTAAAACATTTAATCTATATTTTTCCTTTAATAAATATAAAGTATATGTGCTATCTTTACCACCGCTATATGCTAAAACAACATCATAGCCTCCAGGCCTCCTATATTGTTCTAAGCTTATTTCCTCATTTTTATAGGAATGTTCATGTGTTAAGCTTTTTTCATAATTAACACAATAATTGCAAACCCCATCTTCATTAATTGTAACTGAAAAAATATTATCTGATAGCACACATTTATTACAATATTTCACAAAAATCACTCCATTCAAGGCAGCTTTTAATTTTTACATTTCTTTTTCATAATAAAATCCACCATTAAATCAATAGTATCTAGATTTTCATGTGTAATTTCACTATCATTAACAGTTACATCAAATTTATTTTCAATAAAAGAAACAATCTCCATTATACCCGTTGAGTCAAGCACTCCTAGTTCTGAGAAAGAAGTATTGTTTTTAATTTCGTCCTCTGTATATCCAAATAAAAAGTTTTCAAAAAAATATTGCCTTATAATAGTTACCATATCTTGTTTATTAATAGTCATTTTTTCCTCCTATTTTAATACAAATTGAAGTTGCATAACCAGTATTATTATAACCAGCTAAAACAGCAATATCCCCAGCATGAATTGCATTATCACCTTTACTATCTAAAGTATTTATAAATCTAAAAGGCAATTTGCACTCTATAGAATTGCATATTACTGTCAAAGACATAAACAAAGAAGCCGATAAACTATCACCTAAATATCTCTTTGGCATTAATACTGGAATGCCATCATATAATATACCTTCTATAGCCTTTCTTTCATATTTATAAAAATCATTTGTTAAATAAGCATTAGAAACAAAAAAATTTACGTCATTTTTATCAATATTTGCATCATTTATCGAATTTAACACAGCATTTTGTAACGATTTTGTTTTATTATTATCACTGCTAAAGCCCATCCCCATAATTTCACACAATATATCACTTTCATTGCAATTTTCTTTAAGCTTAAGCTTTAATGAAACAGCTGCTTCAGAATAAACTATCTCATGAGATTTTTCTTCAATTCCTATCAATCTAATATGTTCATCAGAAATGGAATCAAATGCACAAACAATCATTTCATCGGTTATATTGTCTTTTAATGATACAGCAGCTTGCCAAATTGCATATAAAGAAGACTCTGAATTTCCAAAAAAGTGATTTGTAATACCTTTAATCCCAAACTCAATGCAAGATATAGAATTTGGCATATTGCAAATAGAATGAGTAAATTGCATTGGGCTTGCAAACCATGTGTTTTTTAAAGTTTTTAGCTGATTTAAATATTTCATCCCTGATTCTAAACATCCATATTTTGATACAGTTATTAAACCAACATCAAACGGATCAAATTTACTATTTTTTAAAAGCTGACTAATAGAATGCACGCATAACTGACTACTTCTATCAGTATAAGTTTTTGTTTTATATCCATACCCATAAAAATTAAAATTCTTAATTTTATTAAATCTTTCAGTTAATATTTGATTTTTATTGCTCTGAACTTCATTAATTATGTTTTTCGCATCATTGCCAAATGGAGAAATAGCTCCACTTTTAACAATCACTACATTACTCTTCATCTAAATGTCCATTCTTTAGCATAATGCTGACATTTGTTCCACCAAATCCTATGGAATTTGTCATGCCATATTTAATTTCTGTTTTAATTGATTTTTCAAAGCAATAATGTAAATCACAATTGGGATCAAACCCGTTAAAATTAGCAGTTGGATGAATTTCTCCTTTATTCATTTGTATACAAGTTAAAATTAATTCAATTAATCCACCAGCACCTAAAGTATGCCCTATCAAAGATTTGGAAGAATTAATAAATAAATTATACGCATGTTTCTCAAATATTTTTTTAATAATGCGAGTTTCTAGCTCATCATTTAATTTTGTTCCACTTCCATGAACATTAATGTACTGTACAAGTGATTTAGATATACCTGACATAGCAATAGCTTTATTCATAGCTTTTTCTAAAGCCACACCTGTTGGCTCAGGGGATGTAACATTGTATGCATCGTTATAAACACCATAACCCAAAATATGAGCTAAGGGTTTAGAATTTTTCAATTTATAATTATCACAGCTTTCAAGTATTACAACACCAATACCATCAGCTAAATCTGTTCCTGTTCTATTAACAGAAAAAGGACTTATTTTATCTTTGGAAAGAGCCCCTAACGTTTTAAGTCCATTCTCTGGTGATTTAGTTTTTATATCATAGGCTACAACAATAACAGTTTTCGACCTATTATCTTGTAAAAGTTGACAAGCTGTTACAATAGCATTAGCTCCTGAGGCACATGCCATTGAATTGCACAAAATCAAGTTATTAATCTTATATAATTTTTTTAAATATTTTGAAATGTAATTTCCAGAGTCTTTTATGCTCTCTAAATTATTTTCCTCCCAAAATGAAGTTTCAAAAAAATTAGATGTTAAGACTAAGCTTAAATCTTCAGTGCTATCAGGATTGATATTAGCCATATTTAAAGCTCTATTAATAACATTTTTAATGGATTGACATACCATTTGCAAGGAACTTGCATCAATACAAACTGCCCAGTAATTATTAGCTGGGTTAGTAAATCCCTTTGTTTGATTCAAATTAAAGTTTTCTTCAGTTCCAGCAATAGTCTGCATTGCATAACCAGTAATTAAACATTTTGTTTTACAATCCATAATAATATTTATTTCCTTTCATCATAAAGAGAATTCTTATAATACAACTTGTCTAAATTATATACTAAAAATAGTAAATTTCGCATTATATAGACTAATTATCATATTCAATAATAATGATATTATTATATTTTGTCAATATAAGTTCTTTTATTCTTCCAAATATTCAACATTTATGTTAAATATTATATATTATTATATTTTTATTTAAAAATTTTTTTATTAAATCTATACTTTTTAAAAAATTCTTTCCAACGTTTATAAATTACCATATTTTAAATACCTTTCGATTACATATGTCTCTAGAGATAAATTTTTTGATTTAAAATCAGGCCAATAAAATACATATTGATTTATATTTATATATAAAAATAGTTAATATTTTATTATTATAATAATAAAATATTAACTATAAAAAACTTAACATTATTATTGCTACTATTTAGTACCAAATAACCTATCGCCTGCATCTCCCAATCCTGGAACAATATATCCCTTTTCATTTAGTTTTTCATCCACAGCAGCAACATATATATCAACATCTGGATGTTCTTCAACTATTTTCCTAATGCCCTCAGGTGCTGCAATAATGCACATTACCTTGATGTATTTAGCACCTCTTTTTTTAAGAAGAGATATAGAATCGCATAAAGAGCCACCAGTTGCTAACATGGGATCTGTTATAATGCAATATCTCTCAAAAATATCCTGTGGAAGCTTACAAAAATATTCTACAGGCTTTAATGTGTCTTCATCTCTATACACTCCAATATGTCCAACCTTTGCAGCAGGTATAAGTTTAAGCATACCTCCGACCATTCCAAGACCAGCTCTTAAAACTGGAATAATAGCAACCTTTTTACCAGATAAAGTTTTACAAGTAGTCTTGCAAATAGGTGTTTCAACCTCTATATCTTCAACTTGAAGATCTCTTGTAACTTCATAAGCCATGAGCATCGCTACTTCCTCAACGAGTTCTCTAAAATCCTTTGATCCTGTATCTATACTGCGAATAATCGCCAATTTGTGTTGTATTAAAGGATGATCTATTATAACTGTTTTACTCATTATCCATACCTCCAAATCTTAATCCTTCTTTAACAGAATAAATTCCACATATATCTTACACAAAAACAAATGAATTTTTCAAGTATATTTTAAAATAATATATTAACCTTACATACAAAAAATACCTTTGGAAATCAAAGGTATTATGTAAAAAAATATTATCTTTTTGAAAATTGAGGAGCTCTTCTTGCTTTCTTTAGACCATATTTTTTTCTTTCTTTCATTCTTGAATCTCTTGTTAAAAAGCCAGCCTTTTTTAATTCTGGTTTAAGGTTAGCGTCAGATTTTACTAATGCTCTTGAAATACCATGTCTTATAGCTCCTGCTTGACCAGAAGTACCTCCACCATAGATATTTACAAGCACATCATATTTTCCTTTTGTAGAAGTAAGCTCAAGTGGTTGATTTACTATCATTCTTAAAGTTTCAAGCCCAAAATACTTCTCTATATCTCTTTTATTTATAACAATTTTTCCATCACCAGGTAATAACCTAACCCTTGCCACTGCCTTTTTTCTTCTTCCAGTAGCAAAATATTGAACTTTAGCCATGTTTCAAACTCCTTTCTAATATTTTAATTCAAGAACTTCTGGTTTTTGTGCCTCATTATTATGCTCTGAACCTTTATATACTTTTAACTTTTTAAGCATCTTTCTTCCTAAAGGTCCCTTTGGCAACATACCTCTTACCGCTTCTTGAAAAATAAATTCTGGTTTCTTTGCAAGTGCTTCTTTGTATGGAGTTTCCTTTAAGCCACCTGGAAATTGAGAGTGGTGCCTTAACATTTTTTGATTTAATTTATCACCAGTTAAAACTATCTTTTCACAATTTATAACTATTACATAATCCCCTGTGTCAACATGAGGTGTAAAAGTTGGTTTATTTTTTCCTCTTAATATCATAGCAATCTGACTTGCTGCTCTTCCTAATGGTTTACCTTCTACATCAATTACATACCATTTTTGTGAAACTTCATTAGGTTTAGCTAAATATGATTTCATGTACTTTCCTCCTAAACTATTGTCATCATATACATATATTTAAAGATCCGGGGCAAGTGGATCAAATCATTCAAAATTAACATTACCATTATAGTACAATTATTATAAAGAGTCAAACTAAATTTAACATAAAAATTAAATATTTCAATAGTTTATGAATAAAAGACCTCTTCAAGGCATAAACCACAAGCAGGAAGAGTAACACAAGTTTTATTTCTAATAGATGTTTTAAACATATCATCAATATCAGATGGTTTGATTCTCCCCATTGCAGCGCTTAATAATGTACCACTAATTATCCTTGCCATATTATATAAAAACCCATCAGCTGTAATATATATTTTAATTATATTTTCATTTTTAATAATTTTTATATCTGTAACAGTTCTTTCAGGGTTAATAGAGCTGCTACCAGTATTTCTAAAGACGCTAAAATCATGGAATCCAATAATGTATTTCGATGCTTCAATCATTCTTTCAATATTAAGCTTGCAATTAACATCATAAGAAAAATTCCTATTAATTGCAGATCTGACCTTTCTTAAGGCTATGGTATAAGAATATGTCTTTGATTTAGCATTATATCTTGAATGAAAATTATCTCCTGCAATTTTAGAATTTAAAGCTACAATATCGCTTGGCAATAAATTATTAAGTGCAAGAAATATTCTATCTGCTTGAATAGTAGTATTAGTAAAAAAATTGCATGTGTAATTTCTTGCATGTACCCCTGCATCTGTACGTCCACAGCCAATTACACTTATTTCTTCGCCAGTTAATAATGAGAGCTTGCTCTCAATAACATTTTGTATTGAATTAGAATTCAACTGTTTTTGCCATCCACTATAATTAGTACCTTCAAATTCTAAAATAAGTTTAATATTCATAATATAAATCTACTCCCAATGCAAAGTAATAAATAAATTAAAGTTATAATAAATGCTAAATAATCGCTTAAAACATACTCCAATTTCTTTACTCTAGTTCTACCCTCTCCACCTCTATAGCATCTTGACTCCATAGCCATAGCAAGCTCGTCAGCCCTCCTAAAAGAGCTAATAAATAAAGGTATCAAAATTGGTATTAAATTTTTAGCTTTTTTAATTATATTTTTACTATCAAGTTCAGCGCCTCTTGACATTTGAGCTTTCATTATCTTATCAGTTTCATCCATTAAGGTGGGAATAAATCTAAGAGCAATAGTAAGCATCATGGCAATTTCATGTGCAGGAACGCCAATTTTTCTAAATGGTTTAAGCAAATTTTCAATTCCATCTGTAAGTTCTATAGGAGATGTTGTAAGAGTCATTAAAGATGTTCCTATAATCATAAAAATAAGTCTAAATATTAAAAAAAATGTTCTTACAATTCCTTCTTCAAATATGTTAAAAGGCCCAAAGCTAAAAACAAGTTTTTCACCACTTGTAAAGAATAAATTCAATATAGATGTAAAAACTATTAAATATACAATTGGCTTTAACCCTTTTAAAATAAACTTTAAAGGTACCTTTGAAAAAACAATACATAAAATCAAATAAATTACTAATAAAACATATGCATAAAACTTATTAATTATAAAAACTGTAATTATATATATAATAGTAGAAATAATTTTTGTCCTAGGATCTAATTTATGAATAAATGAATCAAGTGGTAGGTATTGCCCTATAGTAATATCCTTAAACATCTAGCACCTACCTTTGCAAATATTTAATCTAATGGCATCAACAATATCTTTTAGCTTAAATATATTTTCATCAATATCAAAATTATTTTTCTTAAGTTCTCTAGCAAGAATAAGAATCTGAGGCACATCAAGGCCTATATTTTTCAATAATTCCATATTCTTAAAAACATTAACTGGGGTATCGAATAAAATGTTTTTACCATTTTCCATTACAAGAACTCTATCTGAAAAATCCGCTATATCATCAATATTGTGTGATACTAAAATAATAGTATTTTTATATTCTAAGTGCAATTTCTTAATATTATCTAAAATATTATTTCTGGCTTTAGGATCAAGTCCTGCAGTAGGCTCATCTAGTATGAGCACTTTAGGCTCCATTGCCACAATTCCAGCAATAGACACTCTTCTTTTTTCTCCTCCGCTTAATTCAAAAGGAGATAAATCCTTAAACTTTTCATAAGAAAGCTCCACTAACTCCATAGCTCGCTTGACTCTTCCATCTATTTCATCATTGCTAAGCCCTAAATTTTTCGGTCCAAAAGCAATGTCTTTTTCCACAGTCTCTTCAAAAAGTTGATATTCGGGATATTGAAATATTAATCCCACCTTTTTTCTTATATCACTTAATTTAATATTTTTTGAAAAAATATTGTAACCATCAATTATAACTTCTCCACTGCTTGGTTTTAATAATCCATTTAAATGCTGTATTAAAGTTGATTTGCCCGAACCTGTGTGTCCAATTAATCCAATAAATTCCCCATCATTAATGCTAAAACTAACATCATCTAAAGCCTTTTTTTCAAAAGGTGTATCCTTCATATAAATATAGTTTAAATTTCTGATCTCAATCGACATAATTCCTTCACCAACTCATCAATAGATAGTATATCCTTAGGTAAATCGATATTATATTTTTTAAGTTCATAAGCTATCTCAGTAGCTTTGGGAACATCTAATCCAATTTTCTTCATCATTTCAACATCTTCAAATACCTCTTTAGGGGTCCCAGATTTTATTTTCTTTCCGTTATCCATTACAATTATCTCGTCAGCCTCTGCAGCCTCTTCCATATAATGAGTAATCAAAACAATAGTAATATTGTTATTTTTATTTAATTCTTTAATAATATATATTATATCCTTTCTGCCAACAGGATCAAGCATTGCAGTTGGCTCATCAAATACAATACAATCAGGCCTCATAGCAAGAACACCAGCTATTGCAATTCTTTGCTTTTGACCACCTGACAACATATGAGGAGCGTGTTTTTTAAAATTTTCCATATGCACTTTCTTTAAAGAATCATCAACCCTTATTTTGATTTCTTTTGGATCAATCCCTAAATTTTCCGGACCAAAAGCAACATCTTCTTCAACAATTGTAGCTACAATTTGATTATCCGGATTCTGAAAAACCATACCAGCTTTATTTCTTATATTCCATATTAATTCATCATTAGAAGTGTCCATTCCATCAACATATACCACTCCATGTGTTGGTTTAAGAAGGACATTTATATGCTTTGCAAGAGTAGATTTGCCAGATCCATTTCTTCCAAGAATAGCTACAAATTTCCCCTTTTTAATTTGCAAATTAAGCCCGTCAATGGCTATCTTAACATTCTCATCTTCTTCATGATCAGAATATTTATAGACTACATCATTAAATGTAACCATATCTTCCATAATAATATATACTCCATAAAATATTTAAAACTATTTAGGGATTAAGCCATAATAACTTAACCCCCAAAAGTTATACCAACATTAGTATAGCCATTTCTGCTCCATCGCCTCTTCTTGGTCCTACTCTAAGTAATCTAGTGTAGCCACCATTTCTATCTGAATATTTAGGAGCAACTTTCTCAAATAATTCAGCTACAACAGATTCTTCAGTTACAAAGGCTAAAACTTGCCTTCTAGCATGTAGATCTCCTCTCTTTGCAAGAGTGATCATTTTTTCAGCTAAAGACTTTGTCTCTTTAGCTCTAGTAACTGTAGTCTCAATTTTTCCTGTCTTTAAAAAACTTGTGACTAAATTTCTCATCATAGCAATCCTTTGATCTGTTGGACGCCCAAGTTTACGTTGCCAAGCCATTTTTATCTACCTCCTTGTAATAGAATAAACCTATTCTTCACTTTCTTTGAGGCTTAATCCCAATTGTTTTAATTTTTGATCAACTTCCTCAAGAGATTTTTTTCCAAGATTCCTTACCTTCATCATGTCTTCAATAGTTTTATTTGCAAGCTCTTGAATTGTATTAATCCCAGCTCTTTTAAGACAATTATAACTTCTTACTGATAGGTCAAGTTCCTCAATAGTCATTTCAAGAAGCTTTTCTTTTTTATCTTCATCTTTTTCTTTCAATATCTTCATATCATTATTTTGATCAGTTAAAGTTAAAAATAAATTAAAATGTTCAATTAAAATTCTTGATGATAAACTAATTGCATGCTCAGGGCTAATAGTCCCATTAGTCCATATTTCAATGATTAACTTATCATAGTCAGTAACCTGACCTACTCTTGTATTTTCAACATTAAAATTTACTCTCTTAATAGGAGAATATACTGAGTCTACAGCAATAGTGCCTATTGGCATATCATCATGCTTATTCTTATTTTGCATAACATAGCCTCTGCCTCTATTAACTGTTATCTCCATATATAATCTACCATCATCATCTAATGTAGCAATATAAAGATCACCATTGGCAACTTCTATAGCTCCATCAGTAATGATATCCTTAGCAAGTATTACGCCTGGCCCTTTGCTATCTATATAAATTTTTTGCGGACCATCAACATTCATTTTCAAAGCTAAACTTTTTATGTTTAAAATAATCTCTGTAACATCTTCTTTAACACCTTTTATAGTTGAAAATTCGTGGAGAACTCCATCAATTTTTATAGTATTTGCAGCAACACCTGGCAAAGAGGATATTAACATTCTCCTTAAAGCATTACCAAGTGTAATGCCATATCCTCTTTCCAAAGGTTCAACCACAAATTTTCCATAAGTGGATTCTTCATTTTTTTCTACACATTCTATCTTGGGTTTTTCAATTTCCAACATTATTAATAAACCCTCCTTTATTTTTCCTCTCTAAAAACAAATAATTATATTTGTTTAATTCTTAAGCGAGGGTAACTGATTTTTCTTACTTACTATATAATTCTATAATTAATGTTTCATTTACTGGTATTGTAATATCTTCTCTAATAGGTAAAGCAGTAACCTTACCCTTTAAGTTCTCAAAATCTGATTGAAGCCAAGCAGGAATTGCTTTTGGATTTGCAGCAAAAACTTTAAATTTCTCTATAGCTTTGCTCTTTTCTTTAACAGAAATCTCATCATTTACATTTAATTTATATGAAGGAATATTAATCTTTCTTCCATTTACTAAAAAATGACCATGTGTCACTAGCTGTCTTGCTTGTTGTCTTGAATCCCCATATCCTAATTTATATACAACATTATCCAGTCTTAATTCAAGGATTCTGAGCAAATTTTCACCTGCAATACCTTTTATTGCAGTAGCTTTATCATAATACATAGAGAATTGTTTTTCTAACACACCATAAATTCTCTTTGCTTTTTGCTTTTCTCTAAGTTGAATACCATAGCCTGATAATTTTTTTCTATTTTTTCCATGTTGACCAGGCGCAGTTCCTCTCTTAGTAACAGCACATTTATCTGTGTAACATCTATCACCTTTTAAAAATAATTTTATTCCTTCTCTTCTACACAATCTACAAACTGGTCCAGTATATCTTGCCATTTAAATAACACCTCCTAACTAAACTCTTCTTCTCTTTGGTGGTCTACATCCATTATGTGGTATAGGTGTTACATCCTTAATAAGTGTAACCTCTAATCCTGCTGCTTGAAGCGACCTAATTGCAGCTTCTCTACCAGAACCTGGACCTTTAACATAAACCTCTACACTTCTTAGTCCATGCTCCATTGCAGATTTTGCAGCTGTTTCTGCAGCTGACTGAGCAGCAAATGGAGTGCTTTTTCTTGAACCTTTAAATCCAAGAGCTCCAGCACTTGACCATGAAAGTGCATTTCCAATTTTATCAGTTATTGTAACAATTGAATTATTGAATGTAGAATTTATATGCGCACATCCAACTTCAATATTTTTCTTTTCCTTTTTTCTTCTAACTTTTTTATTCTTGGCTGCTGCCATTAATTTCCCTCCCTATTATAAGAATTATTTCTTCTTCTTAGCACCTACTGCACCTTTTGATGGACCTTTTCTAGTTCGAGCATTAGTCTTAGTTCTTTGCCCTCTTACTGGAAGTCCCTTTCTATGTCTAATTCCTCTATAGCATCCAATTTCAACTAATCTTTTTATACTAAGTGCAACCTCTCTTCGAAGGTCACCTTCTACCTTTAAATTCTTTATATAATCTCTTAATGCGTTAACTTCGCTTTCATTTAAATCTTTTACTCTTATATCTGGACTAATATCAGTATCTTTAAGAATTTTATGTGATGTTGGAAGTCCAATACCATATATATAAGTTAAAGCTATTTCAATTCTTTTCTCTTTTGGCAAGTCTATTCCAGCTATTCTAGCCATTAATTTTACACCTCCTGGGTATTAATTTTATATATAAAAGTTTTAGTTCAGTATTATACCACTGACAGCCGCATCTAAAACTTAAATAGCACTTTTATCCTTGTCTTTGCTTATGCTTTGGGTTTTCGCAGATAACCATAACTCTGCCTTTTCGTTTTATAACTTTACATTTTTCACAAATTGGTTTTACAGATGGTTTTACTACCATAAATAACCCTCCTTCTATTTACCTCTCCAAGTTATTCTCCCTTTAGTTAAATCATATGGTGATAACTCAACTTTAACTCTATCACCAGGAATAATTCTAATAAAGTTCATCCTAAGTTTTCCCGAAATATGAGCAAGTATCCTGTGCCCACTTTCAAGCTCTATTTGAAACATAGCATTAGGTAAAGATTCTATTACTTTTCCTTCCATCTCTATGACATCTTCTTTTGACATAAGGTATCAAACCTCCTTATTTGAAATAAACAACTCAATACTATTTCTAATTAACAAGTTAGATAATTGTTTTTTTTCAAGCAATCTATTCCTAATTTCAACATCAAAATTATTAAGAAATTTTAAATGTTTAATTTTTTTCTTTTTAGGATTCTCTAGGCTTCTCAGTTTACCATCACATACCATCACATAATTCTCATCAACTATTGATAATATAATAAAATACTTGCCCTTATCCCTTCCAGCCTTCGATAATACATAACTTCCAATCATAAAAATTCCTCGCATTATAACAAATTTATTATAAGAGGTCTTTTTTCTTAAGTTTTAATAGTAGTTTCATTATGAGTAGACTTATCACTTCTTAAAGAAACAATAGTCCAAATTATTAATAGGTTTATTCCTATTTTAATGATTAAAGAATTGCAGCAATTGTTCAAAACAACTTCAGAAAAAATCTATTTCAACTAAAAGATCATAAACTTCTCTTTCAATAGTTTTATTCATACCAGAAAAGAAGTATTTTATTATCATATCGACAAAACTTCTTATAAGCTTAAACTAAAAATCAAATGTTATTTCTTGTTTTCTAAAAAACAACATATATCAAAAAAAATTTCCTCCCTATACTTAGTCCCATCTATAATAAAAAATCCATCTTTATTGCAATAGTAATCTTTTAATGGCTTTGTAAAATTGTCATAAGCTATCAATCTGTTCCTTACAACATCGTCGTTATCATCATTTCTCTGTATCAATTCTCCATTACATATATCACAATGACCTTCTAACTTAGGTGGTCTAGTATCTAAATGATAAACTGAGTTACAATCTCTGCAAGATCTCCTTTTAGTAATTCTATCAAAAATCACTTGAAAAGGTATCTCAATAAAAAGCATAGCATCTAGATTTGTAAAATTGCTATCTAAATAATTATCTAAAAATTTCGATTGCCCAACTGTCCTTGGATATCCATCGAATAAAAATCCTTTTTTTAAAGAATCGTCATTCAAAAAACTCACAGCAATTTTATTTGCAATATCATCTGGAACTAATTTACCATTATTAATATAATCCTCAACTTTTATACCAATTTCGGAGTTATTTCTAATCTCCTTTCTTAATATATTACCTGTAGAAATATATTTAATTCCATACTTATTAATTATCATTTCTGCTTGAGTACCTTTGCCAGCTCCTGGAGGTCCCATCAGTAATATTTTCTTACTCAACTTAATCCACCTAAATCCCTATATCATTACCTCTTTAAAAAACCTGTTGTATGTCTCATAGCAAGTTGAGACTCAATTTGTTTTACTATTTCTGTTGCAACTCCGATTACAATTAACAAACTAGTTCCACCCAATGAGAGTGAATAATTTTGTGTAATTATAGATGCAACAATTGGAACAACTGCGATTATACCTGCAAAAATACCTGCAAAAATTGATACTCTATTTAAAGTTTTTTCAATATATCTTTCAGTTGGTGCCCCTGGTCTAATCCCCGGTATAAACCCTGCTGACTTATGCATATTTTCAGCCATTTCATCAGGTTTCATTGTTATTAAAGTATAAAACCACACAAAAAATATTATAACTATGAAAAGTACAAAAGGATAAATAATAGACGCATGATTAAAAGGGCTATATGTTCCTTTTATTAGTAATTCATAAGCTTTGGATTTTTGAAAAAATTGCAATATTACTTGAGGAAATTGAAGCACAGAATTTGCAAAAATTATACCTATAACGCTAGTAGCTGTTATGCTAATAGGAATATAAGTAGACTGACCTTTAAACATCTTTCCATTTGCTGCAGTCTTTCCGGCATATTGAACTGGAATTCTTCTTTCAGCAAGGCTCACATAAATAACTGATAACAATAATACAAGGAACATAGTAACAAATAAAATTATTAAAATTGCCTGTCTAGTACCTTGATTTAAATTATTGTAAATAGTAGATAGTGCCCCTGGTAAACGAGAAATAATATTTATAAATATTATTAATGACACTCCATTACCTAACCCATATTGAGTAATTTGATCTGCAAACCAAACAAGAAATACTGCACCAGTTGTAAGTGTTAAAATAACTAATAACTGCCCTTGAAAACTTGTATCATTAAGTATACTTACACTAAACATATTATTAATAATTGCTATTTGAGCAATAGATTGAACTATAGCAAATATAACTGCTAAATATTTAGTAAGCTCTTGAATCTTCTTTCTACCTTCTTCGCCTTCCTTAGAAAGCTGCTCAAGTTTTGGTACTATAACAGTTAAAAGCTGAACTATGATCGAAGAGTTAATATATGGCCCAACAGCAAGTGCAAAAACACTAAAACTTGTTAAACCTCCACCAGATAGTAGATTCAAAAAGCTAAGAAAACCTGTTGTGCCTTGCTCTTGAAGCTGTTTAATAGCTTCCTTATTAACATTTGGAACTGTTATAATCATTCTCCCAATACCTAAAATGGCAACAAGTATAAGCGTCATTATTATCCTTTTTCTTATTTCAGGAATCTTAACAGCACTTTTTATGGTATTTAGCAACTTAAATCACCTCAACTTTACCTCCAGCTGCTTCAATTTTCTCTGTTGCTGATTTAGAGAATTTTGATGCTTTAACTGTTAGTTTTTTATTTAAATCTCCGTTACCCAATATTTTAATCCCATACTGTACTTTTCCTATTATACCATTACTCTTAAGTAAATCTTCAGTTACAACTGTGCCGTCCTCAAAAACATTTAATCTTTCAACATTAACTTCTGTATAATTTTTAGAAAAAATATTAGTGAAACCCCTTTTAGGAATTCTTCTCATAAGTGGCATTTGTCCGCCTTCAAACCCTGGCCTAACACCTCCACCACTTCTTGACTTTTGACCTTTTTGACCCTTACCAGATGTTTTACCAATACCTGATCCTGTTCCTCTTCCAAGTCTTTTAGGAGCAAACCTAGATCCCTCTGCTGGTCTTAATTCATGAAGTTTCATATTAACACCTCCCTATTAAATTTCTTGTACATTTAGTAAATATTCTACTTTTTTTATCATGCCTCTCATTGGAGGAGTATCTTCACATTCAATTGATTTCCCTATTTTTTTTAAACCTAAAGCAGCAACAGTAGCAATGTGGTCTTTTTTTGCTCCTATAGTACTTTTTTTGAGTGTAACTTTTAGCTTAGCCATTATTACTCCTCCTATCCATATATTTCATTTACAGTCTTACCTCTAAGTTCAGCAATTTCCTCAGCTGTTCTTAATCTTGAAAGACCATTAATTGTAGCATTAACCATATTTCTTGGATTATTTGACCCAATTGATTTTGCTCTTACATTTTTATAACCAGCAAGCTCTAAAACTGCTCTAGCTGGACCACCTGCTATAACACCTGTACCTTCAAGAGCTGACATGATGTAAATCTTACCTTTGCCAAATACGCCAGTGATATCATGTGGTACTGAGGTTTCAACAACAGGCACCTTTACTAAATTTTTCTTAGCATCATCAATACCTTTTCTAATTGCTTCTGGAATTTCAATAGATTTCCCTATTCCAACCCCAACATGACCATTCTCATCTCCAACTACAACAAGAGCACTAAATCTAAAATTTCTACCGCCTTTTACAACCTTAGTAACTCTATTTATATGAACAACTTTTTCTTTCAAATTTAATGTACTAGCATCTATTCTCAAATATTTTCCCTCCTTTTTTTAGAATTGTAATCCAGCTTCTCTTGCCCCTTCAGCTAGCTCTTTTACTCTTCCATGATAAATATATCCACCTCTATCAAAAACTACTTGTTTAATTCCTTTATCAAGTGCTTTCTTAGCAATATCTTCACCAATTTTTTTTGCAGCTTCTTTATTGTTCCCTGTTCCATCAAAATCTTTTGATATAGTCGATGCCGCAACAATAGTAATACCTTTAATATCGTCTATTATTTGAGCATATATATTTTTATTACTTCTAAAAACCGATAGACGTGGTCTTTCATTAGTGCCAGAAATCTTCTTTCTTAGTCTGTTATGGCGTCTTTCTCTGCTTTCATTCTTATTTTCCTTTTTTACCATAAATTGCACTCCTTTCTATCTATTTTTTACCTGTTTTTCCTTCTTTACGTCTAATGCGTTCATATGAGTATCTAATACCTTTTCCTTTATATGGCTCAGGAACTCGCCAAGATCTAATATTTGCAGCTACTTGACCTACAAGATCTTTATCAGTTCCACTTACAACAATTTGATTTGCTGAAGGAAGTTCAAATGTAATCCCTTCCACAGACTGAATTTCAACTGGATGAGAATATCCAAGTGAAATAACAAGTTTTTTACCTTGTAGTTGTGCTCTGTAACCAACACCTTCCAATACTAAAGTCTTCTTAAATCCTTCAGTTACACCCACAACCATGTTGTTAATCAAAGTTCTTGTAAGACCATAAAGTGAACTAGATTCTTTAGTATCAACATTCTTTGACACTTTAATTTTTGAATCTTCCATATCAATTTTTAACTTATTACTAAACTGTTTTTTCATTTCTCCCTTTGGACCCTTGACAATAATCAAATTATTATCAAGTTTAATATCAACTCCTGCTGGAATACTTATAGGGAGCTTACCAATTCTTGACATTCATTGCACCTCCTTATAACTCTACCAAATATAACAGAGTACTTCTCCACCAACTCCAGATTTTCTAGCTTCTTTATCTGTAAAAATACCTTTTGATGTAGACAATATTGCTATTCCAAGACCATTTAATACTCTAGGAATTTCCTCACTTTTACAGTAAACCCTTAATCCTGGCTTAGAAATTCTCTTTAGCCCAGTAATTATTCTTGTTTTATTTTGGCCATACTTCATATTTATTCTTAACATATTAACTGAACCATCTTCATACTCTTCAACGCTTTTTAAATATCCCTCATTAACAAGAATATTTACAATCGCCTTCTTTAAATTTGACGAAGGTACTTCTAATACTTCATGTTTAACAACATTAGCATTTCTAATACGTGTAAGTAGATCTGCGATTGGATCTGTAATAACCATATATTGTGCCTCCTTTCATTATTACACTTCTACCAGCTTGATTTTTTACATCCTGGTATTTCACCTTTGTATGCTAATTCTCTAAAACAAATTCTGCAAATTCCAAATTTTTGAAAAACCGCATGTGGTCTCCCGCAAATTCTACATCTTGAATAAGCTCTTGTTGAATATTTAGGTGTTTTTTTCCATTTTTCTATTAATGCTTTTCTTGCCACATTATCCCTCCTCTATTGAGCAAAAGGCATTCCCAATGATCTTAAAAGTTCTTTTGCTTCTTCATCTGTCTTAGCAGTTGTAACAAAAACAATATCAAGCCCTCTTATCTTGTCAATTTTATCATACTCTATTTCTGGAAAAATTAATTGTTCCTTTATTCCTAAAGAATAATTCCCTCTTCCATCAAATGATCTATCAGATACACCTCTAAAATCTCTAACCCTTGGTAGTGCTATATTAATTAATTTATCAGCAAATTCATACATATTAGATTTTCTGAGAGTAACTTTGCATCCTATTGACATTCCTGCCCTTAACTTAAAATTTGCAATTGACTTTTTAGCTTTTGTCACTATAGGTTTTTGTCCAGCTATAAGAGTCATATCATTTACTGCTGCTTCTAAATTTTTAGCATTTTCTTTAGCCTCTCCAACGCCCATATTTAGAACAATTTTATCTATTTTAGGTACTTCCATTACATTTTTATAAGAAAATTTTTCCATCAATACTGGAATTACTTCTTTTTCATATTTTTCTTGAAGTCTAGTCATAGTCTTGCCTCCTTCCACTTTAAAGAGTTACACCACAATGTTTACACACTCTCATCTTTTTTCCATCTTCAATTTTATGACTTATTCTAGTAGGTTTCTTACACTTATTACAATATAACATTACTTTAGAACTATAAATAGGAGCTTCTTTCTTTATGATAGCTGAATTATTGTTTCTCTTAGTAGCCTTTTGATGTTTAGAAACTAAATTAACTCCTCTAACAATTATTTTACCTTCTTTTGGATTTACTGAAAGTACTTCTCCTGTTTTATTTTTATCTTTACCATTGATTACTAAAACAGTATCGCTTTTCTTTACATGTACTTTATTCACCATTTAAAAAACACACCTCCTTATAAAACTTCTGGAGCTAATGATAATATTTTAGTAAAATCTTTTTCTCTTAATTCTCTTGCAACTGGTCCAAAAATACGAGTACCTTTTGGTTGTTTGTCATCTTTTATTATTACAGCAGCATTTTCATCAAATCGTATATAAGATCCATCAGCTCTTCTTAAACCTTTTACTGATCTTACTATAACTGCTTTAACAACTTCACCTTTTTTAACAACTCCACCTGGTGTTGCATTTTTTACGCTAGCAACTATAATATCACCAATATTTCCATATCTTCTATTGGATCCGCCTAAAACTCTGATGCACATAATTTCTTTAGCACCTGAATTATCTGCAACCTTCAACCTTGATAATTCCTGTATCATGTATAAACCTCCTTTTGGGTATCATACTATTTTGCTTTTTCTAGAATGTTAACAAGTCTCCATCTTTTATCCTTAGATAAAGGCCTTGTTTCCATAATCAATACTTTATCATTAATCTTTGCGTCATTATTTTCATCGTGAGCCTTAAATTTTGTAGTTCTATTTATTGTTTTACCATATAAGGAATGACTTACTCTTGTTTCAACTGCAACTACAATTGTCTTTTCCATTTTATCTGAAACAACTTTCCCAATTCTAGTTTTTCTATTTCCTCTTTCCACTAATAGACCTCCCTTCATTTAAGCTTAAGCCCTAATCTCTTTTTCTCTGATGATAGTTTTAACTTGGGCTATAGATTTCTTGACTTCTCTAATTCTCATTGGGTTTTCTAATTGTCCAGTGGCTAACTGAAATCTTAAATTAAACAATTCGCTCTTTAAATCTATTAGCTTTCCTTGAAGTTCATTAATATTAGAACCTTTCAGAGTATTTAAATCTTTAGCCTTCATTAACATCACCACCTACTGTTAATACTTCTTTTTTAATGAATTTTGCTCCAATTGGCAACTTATGAGATGCAAGCCTCATTGCTTCTCTTGCAATGTCTTCTTGAACACCTGTTAATTCAAATAAAACTCTACCTGGTTTAACCACTGCTACCCAATATTCAGGTGAGCCTTTCCCAGATCCCATACGAGTTTCAGCTGGTTTTTTTGAAACAGGCTTATCTGGAAAAACTTTAATCCAAAGTTTTCCTCCTCTTTTTATATATCTATTAATTGCTATTCTGGCAGCTTCAATTTGATTGCTTGTAAGCCATCCACATTCAGTAGCTTGAAGGCCATAATCTCCATATGCAATAAAATTACCTCTAGTTGCCTTGCCTTTCATTCTTCCACGTTGAACTTTACGGCGTTTAACTCTTTTTGGCATCAACATAACGAATTCCTCCTTCCCTAATTAGCTGCTGCTCCTACATTTTCATTTCTTGTATTCTTTTTAGTAGGTAGAACTTCACCTTTATATATCCACACTTTTACTCCAATTTTACCATAAGTAGTATCCGCTTCTGCAAATCCATAATCAATATCTGCCCTAAGAGTTTGAAGTGGTATTGTTCCCTCATGATAATATTCAGATCTAGCAATTTCGGCACCACCAAGCCTCCCTGAACAAGCTGTCTTTATTCCCTTTGCTCCACTTTTCATAGTTCTTTGAATAGCTTGCTTCATTGCCCTTCTAAATGATATCCTCTTTTTTAATTGTGCTGCAATATTTTCAGCCACTAATTGGGCATCAACTTCTGCATTTTTTATTTCAATTATGTTAATAAGAATAGAAATTTTTTCTTCAGATACTATATTTATTAATTCCTGTTTTAATTTTTCAATTCCTTGGCCACCTTTGCCAATTACCATACCAGGTTTCGCTGTATGAATACTTATTCTTATCTTATTTGAAGCTCTTTCAATTTCAATCTTTGAAATACCTACTGCAAATAATATCTTTTTAATGTGTTTTCGAATTTTATTATCTTCAACTAAATAATTCGCAAAATTCTTTTTATCTGCATACCACTTAGCATCCCATTCTTTTATTACACCAACTCTTAAACCATGTGGATGTACTTTTTGACCCATTCAGTTCCCTCCTTACATTTTATTATTTTTCTTTTACTATCAAAGTAATATGGCTTGATCTCTTATTTATTCTAAAAGCTCTTCCTTGAGCATGAGGTTGCATCCTTTTTAAAATTGGACCAGGTCCTACATACGTTTCAGAAATATACAATCTACTCACATCTAAATCATTATTGTTTTCCGCATTAGCAATAGCAGATTTCAAAAGTTTTGCAACAGGATATGTTGCATCTTTTGCAGTAAATTCTAAAATTGCTTTTGCTTCTTGAACACTTTTATTTCTAATTAAATCAAGAACTATTGCAATTTTTTTTGGTGACATTCTAATATATTTTGCAACAGCTTTACCTATATTTTTGTCATTAACTTCCAAAAGAAATTCCTCCTTTCCATTTCACCTATTTTTTACCGCTAGATTTTTCCGACTTATTTGCATGCCCTCTATAGGTTCTTGTAAGAACTAATTCTCCTAATTTATGACCAACCATATCCTCAGTTAAATACACTGGTACATGTTTTCTTCCATCATGAACTGCTATAGTATGACCAATCATTTGTGGAAAAATAGTTGAACTTCTTGACCAAGTCTTAATAACTTTTTTTTCACCAGTGTTATTCATAGTCTCTATCTTTTTAAGCAATGATTCTTTAATATATGGACCCTTTTTTACTGACCTACTCAATGTTTAACCCTCCTTTCATATTCATAATAATATATTTTACAAAATGACTATTATTTTCTTTTATTTATAATTAATCTATCAGAATATTTATGAGTTTTTCTTGTTTTATATCCAAGAGCTGGTTTTCCCCAAGGAGTAAGTGGTCCTGGGTGCCCAATTGGAGATTTACCTTCTCCACCACCATGTGGATGATCAACTGGGTTCATAACAGATCCCCTTACAGTTGGTCTTATTCCCATATGTCTTTTTCTTCCTGCATTACCTAAATTTAAAATTTCATGTGTCAAATTTGAAACAGTTCCAATAGTTGCTCTACATTCAATTCTTACATATCTCATCTCGCCACTAGGTAATCTTAAAGTAGCAAAATTATTTTCTCTGGCCATAAGTTGAGCTGCTGTTCCTGCTGATCTAACTATTTGACCACCTTTTCCACTTTGAAGCTCAATATTGTGTACAAATGTTCCAATAGGAATATTTTTAAGTGGCAAACAATTTCCAGGTTTTATATCAGAATTTAATCCTGATGTAATAATATCTCCTACTTTAATTCCTACAGGAGCTAATATATATCTTTTTTCTCCATCTTTATAATTTACAAGTGCAATATAAGCACTTCTATTTGGATCATACTCTATGGTTGCAACCTTTGCAGGTATACCATCTTTATTTCGTTTAAAATCAATAATTCTATATTTTTGTTTAGAACCTCCACCAACGTGTCTAACTGTAATTTTACCTTGGCTATTTCTTCCACCGGATTTCTTTTTAGTAACCATAAGAGATTTTTCTGGTGTAGAACATGTTATCTCTTCAAATGTGTCAACAGTCATATGCCTTCTTGATGGTGTAGTAGGCTTAAACCCTTTAATTGCCATAGCTCTTCCTCCTATACTTTAAGATTTATGATATTTGGAAATCTTATTGCATTCCTTCAAAGAATTCTATTCCTTTACTATCTTTTCCTAATTTTATGATAGCCTTTTTAAAATCTGGTCTTCTACCAAGCTGATATCTGACTCTTTTTGGTTTGCCTAAATAGTTCATTGTTTTTACTTCTTCAACAGTTACACCAAAGATTTCTTCAAGTGCTTTTTTAATTTGAAATTTATTTGACTTTTTATCCACAATAAATGTGTATTTTTTTTGATCCATCTCTCTCATCGTTTTTTCTGTAATAACAGGTCTTCTAATTAAATCATAAGACGTTTTCTTCACTATGAGTACACCTCCTCAATTTTAGAAACTGCATCTTTGAGTACTATGAAGTGATCATATTTTAATATGTCATAAACATTTAAATTATTTACTGGACTTACATGAACACCTGGAATGTTTCTTGCGGATCTATATATAATTTGATTTGAGTCAGCTGTTACAATAAGTGCTTTTTTAACTTTAAATAATTCTAGCATTTTTACTACTTCTTTTGTTTTAGGAGTAGTTAAATCAAATTCATCTAATACTATAATTGAATTATCTACTACTTTTGAGGAAAAAGCTGATTTCAATGCTACTCTTCTCATTGATTTTGGAACTGATATCCTATAATCTCTTGGTTTTGGTGCAAAAACAATTCCTCCATGTATCCATTGAGGTGATCTTATAGAACCTTGTCTGGCCCTACCCGTTCCTTTTTGTCTCCATGGTTTTATTCCACCACCTGATACTTCTGATCTAGTTTTTGCAGATTGAGTACCTTGCCTTTTATTTGCAAGTAAAGCTACAACTACTTGATGCATGGCATACATGTTAATTTCTACACCAAATATACTATCAGATAATTGGATATCTGAAACTTTATTGCCTTCTTTATTAAAAACTCCAACTGTAGGCATTAATATCCTCCTTTCTTTATTTAGCTTTTACAGTATTTCTGATTATAACTAATCCTTTATTTGGTCCTGGAATTCCACCTCTTATTAAAATTAAATTTTTTTCAGCTATAACTTTTGCAATCATTACATTTAATAAGGTTGTTTTTTTATTTCCCATATGACCAGGCATTTTTCTATTCTTAAATGTTCTAGAAGGATCAGATGATGCACCTTGAGAGCCTACTGCTCTATGAAATTTAGATCCGTGAGTCATTGGACCTCTATGAGCTCCCCATCTTTTAATAGTACCTTGAAACCCCTTACCTTTTGATATACCTGAAACATCTACTTTTTCACCTTGCTCAAATATATCTGCTTTGATTTCATCTCCAACTTCATAAGTAGAAACATTTTCTAATCTGAATTCTCTTATAAATCTTTTAACTTGTGCATTTACTTTTTTATAATGACCAGTAAGTGGTTTGTTAACAAGTTTATCCCTTATTTCTCCAAAACCAACTTGAATAGATTCATATCCATCTCTTTCAATATTTTTCTTTTGGAGAACTACACAAGGTCCAGCTTCTACAACAGTAACAGGTACAATTTTACCTTCATTATTAAATATTTGTGTCATACCAAGTTTTTTACCTAAAATAGCTTTTTTCATATTCCACCTCCACAACTCATTAGCGGATTGCGTTGCAATCATAATGGTCTATATAAAGATATTTTTATAGTTTTATTTCAATATCAACACCTGATGGCAAATCTAGTTTCATTAAGGCTTCAACAGTTTTTGGTGTTGGATTTATAATATCAATTAATCTTTTATGTGTTCTTATTTCAAACTGCTCTCTTGAATCCTTATATTTATGAACTGCCCTTAATATTGTAATTACCTCTTTTTGAGTTGGAAGAGGCACTGGACCTGCTATCTTAGCGCCAGTATTTTTAGCAGTTTCAACAATTTTTTCTGCAGATTGATCAAGTACTGTATGATCAAAAGCCTTTAATCTAATTCTTATTTTTTGTTTTGCCATTTATTTTCCCTCCTTTTCGCAAGTAGTGTATACTAACTACAGCAAAGAGTTAAAACACTGTGCCGGGTGTTTCTTTTATAAAAGAACATCCCATCTGCTAAGTTCGAGACCTAGCTGCTCAGTTAAGAATTACCCGATATAATCGGCAACCTCTTACCTCATAGCTGTTTTTTTCATAACCATTAAATTATACACTAGATATATAACATTTTCAATAAGTTATCATACATTTTATTGTTTTTTTTAACATTTATCTAATAAATTATTCTATAACATATAAAACTAATTCCAGTAAAAAGATCTTTACTGGAATTAACATTTTACAATATACTTATTCAATAATGGAAGTAACAACTCCAGATCCTACTGTTCTTCCACCTTCTCTTATTGCAAATCTTAACTCTTTATCCATTGCTACTGGTGCTATAAGTTCTACTCTCATATCTATATGATCTCCTGGCATTACCATCTCTACTCCATCTGGTAATTTTATGCTCCCTGTTACATCTGTTGTCCTGAAATAA
>JAVBPD010000092.1:0-22634 GCA_031549885.1 Clostridiaceae bacterium | reverse complement strand
AACTAAGCATATATTCAGTAACCTCAACCTTGTGTAGTCTATAATTAGGTGATAAATCTATTCCACAGCAATTCATACATAAACTCCTAAAATAATTCTTTATTAATCTATATGATCTAAAAAATTATTTAAGAACAAAATCACAAATCCTTCTTTTTATCGTTTACATCCAAAATACCATATGCTACAATAACCTAAATCTGTACTTAGATAAGGAGTAATTAAAATGTATGAAAAACTACTTCAAGAAGGTAAAATTGGCAGTATAACTCTCAAAAATCGCATGATTATGCCAGCAATGGGTTCAAGTCACGGAAATTTTGATGGAAGTGTAAATCAAGAATTAATTGATTACTATACAGCTAGAGCAAAAGGTTATTTTGGATTAATCATTACTGAGTTTACTTGTATTGACAAGGAAGGCCAAGCAATTCCAGGCCAGCTAATGATATGTGAAGACAGCTATATTGAAGGACTGAAAAAATTAACTCAATCTGTGCATAATGAAAACGGTAAAATATTTTGTCAGCTTCACCATGCTGGAAGAGAAACAAACAGCATGGTAACAAAAATGCAGCCTGTTGCTCCTTCACCTGTTCCATGTCCTGTAAATAGAGAAATACCAAGAGAACTTTCTACAAAAGAAGTTTATGAATTAATTGAAAAGTATGGAGATGCCGCAATTAGAGCTCAAAAGTCTGGTTTTGATGGTGTTGAAATTCATGGTGCACATGGTTATATGCCAGCTCAATTTTTATCTGGCTACAGTAATAAAAGAACTGATGAGTTTGGTGGAGATTTTAATGGAAGAGTCTGGTTTGCTGAAAAGCTTATTGAAAACATTAAAAATAAGTGTGGCAAAGACTTTCCTATATGCTTTAGAATAAGCGGTGATGAAAGAGTTTGTGGTGGAAGGAAAATTGATGAAACGGTTTTAATCTGCAAACGCCTTGAAAATGCTGGAGTTGATGCAATACATGTTTCTACCGGTGTTTATGCAACAATGCCTTACATGGTTCCTCCATACAATGTTCCTGTTGGATTTAATTTATATGCTGCTGAAGCTGTTAAAAAAGCAGTGACTGTACCTGTTATAGCTGTTGGAAGAATTAATGAACCAGATCTTGCTAATAATGCTATAGAAACTTATAAAGCTGATTTTATAGCACTTGGTAGAGCTTCCATTGCTGATCCTGAATTTCCTAAAAAAGTTTTAGAAAAGAGAGTTTCTGAAATTTCTCCTTGTGTGGGATGTTTAACAAGGTGTAACGGAACTCCAGGCATTACCCCAGGTGACTATGGAGTTTCGTGCATGTTAAATCCGTTTTCAGGTCATGAAAGCAGTTTAAAAATGTCAACTCCTAAAAAAATTAAAAATATTGTAATTATAGGAGCTGGACCTTCTGGACTTGAAGCTGCTTGGATTTTAGCTGCAAGAGGGCATAAAGTCACTGTGCTTGAAAAAAATAGCTTAGCTGGTGGTCAATTTATTGCTGCTGCCATTCCCCCTGATAAGCATGAACTTTCTAGAGGTATAAAATACTATTTAACAATGTGCAAAAAATACAATGTGAATATTCAATATAATGTAAACGCTGATAAAAAAATCATAAATGATCTTAACCCAGATGCAGTTATAATAGCCACAGGAGCTGTTCCCATTGTTCCAAATATCCAAAATGATGGCATAAAGGTTGTTAATGCTATTGATTTGCTTCTTGGTAAAGTTTATATGGGAGAAAATTTATTAATCGTAGGTGGTGGCATGGTAGGTCTTGAAACTGCATCTCATGCTATAAGCCAAAATAGAAAAGCTACTATAGTAGAAATGTTGGATGATACAGGTAAAGATTTAAATCCAAGCGTCAAATATTTCTTAATGGATTCTCTTTTAAAGTCTTGTGTAAAAATATATACTGAAACAAAAGTTGAAAAATTTACTTCAAATGGTGCAATTTGTTCAACGCCAAATGGTGAACTTAACCTTTTAGGATATGATATGGTAGTGCTTGCAATAGGATCTATTCCAAATAATTATCTAAAGGATGAGTTATGCGATAATCCATATGAATTATTTGTAATTGGCGATGCAAATAAGCCACGCAAGGCTGTAGAGGCTGTAGAAGAAGCTTTAAGGCTTGCATTAGAATTATAAAATTAAATTTTTTTAAATATTAGCTTCTTTTTGCATATAAAAAGATGCATATATTTTCTTATACAAATATTGACAAGATTGTTGTTTACTATATAATGAAAATATATTTATACTTTTAAACCTAATTGTTTTAGGTTCATATAGTATTTAATTAATTAAATTCTTTGTAAATGTTTACTATCTTTTTTTTACTAAAAAGTAGTAATATAAACATACTAATTAAATGTACAGGCAATTCAAAAAGAAATGGGGTGATGTCTCTCTAAAGTTCTAGTTTAATAAATATATAAAAAGGAGTGTTGTTTAGTAATGGCCTTAAAAAAGATGACTCTAGTTATCAATGGAACTGAACGTATGTTTATGTGTGATCCTCAAAAAGATACACTTGCTCAAGTTATTAGAAAGCTTGGGTTAACTGGAACAAAAATCGGTTGCGGCACTGGTCAATGCGGCGCATGTTCCGTAATAATGGATGGTAAAGTAGTCCGCTCCTGCTCTAAAAAGATGAAAACAGTTGAAGAATATAGCAAAATAACAACAATTGAGGGAATAGGAACAGCACAAAATTTACACCCAATTCAGTTAGCTTGGATAGTTTATGGAGGAGTTCAATGTGGCTTCTGCAGTCCAGGATTTATCGTATCTGCTAAAGCATTGCTTGATGAAAATCAAAATCCTACTCGTGATGAAGTAAGAGATTGGTTCCAAAAAAACAGAAACGCTTGCCGCTGCACAGGTTATAAACCTTTAGTTGACGCAGTTATGGCTGCTGCAAAAGTCATTCGTGGTGAAATGACTATGGAAGAGCTTTCTTACAAGATTCCAGAGGATGGAAGAATTTATAACACATATTACCCAAGGCCAGCAGCTCTTGGAAAAGTTCTTGGTGTAACAGACTATGGCGATGATTTATCTCTTAAAACTCGTGATATGCTTGAATGTGCTGTTGTTCTTCCAGGGGCACACCATGCAAAAATAATCTCCATAGATACATCTGAAGCTGAAAAAGCACCTGGAGTAGTTAAAGTAGTAACTTCAAAAGATATAAAAGGTATTAATAGAATAACATTCCCTATGTCATCACCACGTGCTAGAAATATTGGTTTTGAACGCCCTATCTTCAATGACAAAAAAATATTCCGCTGGGGTGATATTCCTGCACTTGTTATTGCAGATACAAGAGAGCACGCTCGTGAAGCTGCTAAGCTTGTTAAACTTGAACTTGAAATTCTACCAGAGTATCTTACAGCAATAGAGACCCTTGCTGAAGATGCAATTAAAATTCATGATGAATTCCCTCCTATTATCTGCGATCAGCCAGTATTTTTTGGAAATGATCCTAGAGACGAATTTGAGAAAAGCGATTATATAGTTGAAGGAAGCTTTTTCTCAAGCCGCGAGCCACACCTTACTATTGAACCAGATGTTATTCAAGCTTACATAGATGACAATGGTATACTTACAATACATTCCAAATCTTTAATGCTTCAACTTCCTATAGCTACAATATGTGCTGGTATAGGGTATCCAAAGGAAAAAATACGTGTAATTGAAAACCCAACAGGGGCAAGCTTTGGTTATTCTATGGATCCACATACACATGCAGTTATTGCTGCTGCAACTATGGCAGTGGATGGCCGTCCAGTAAATCTTACTTTAAGCTATGAAGAGCATATGCATATAACTGGAAAGAGACTTCCATCATATTCAAATGGAAAGCTTGGATGCGATAAAGATGGCAGACTCAATGCACTTGAATATGAAATATTGCTTGATAAAGGCGCATACTCCATACTTGGTGCAGTTTATGCTCAAAAAGGTGCACGTTTCTATGGCACTCCATATTACATTCCAAACGTATGGGGATTGTCAGAAGTAGCACTTTCTAACCACGCATTTGGTGTTGCATATAGAGGAGCAGGCTCTCCACAATGTCAAACTGGCTCAGAGCAGCTCATGGATATGCTAGCTGAAAAAGCTGGAATAGACCCACTTGAATTTAGATATATAAATGTATACAAAGATGGAGATGTTTCTTACAATGGACATAAATTCAGCGTATACCCAATGCAAAAAATTCTTGATAAAATGCGCCCAAAATATCAAGCTGCTTTAGAAAGGGCTAAAAAGGAATCTACTCCTGAAAAGAAACGAGGAGTTGGTGTTTGCTGCGGCATGTTTAATGCTACAAGCGATGCAAATGACTATTGCCAAATAACAGTTGAACTAAATAAAGAAAATGGTTTAACAGTATATAGCACATGGCAAGATCAAGGTCAAGGTGCTGATATTGGTACACTTGTAAACTGCCATGAAGCATTTAAAGAATTAAATTTAAGACCAGATCAAATTAAGCTTGTAATGAACGATACAGCTCTTCCATCAATACATGGTCCATCAGGCGGAAGCCGTTCTCATTACATGGATGGCGGTGCAATGGTTGATGCTGCTAAAAAGCTTATTCCTGCTATGAAAAAAGAAGATGGAACATTTAGAACATATGAGGAAATGGTTAAGGAAGGCATACCTACTAAATATCCTGGAGTAATGGCAACAGGTTCATTTACTAAAGCTCTTGATTTTAATACAGGACAAGGAGACCCAACAGCAGAGTATATGTTTGCAAGCTTTTTAGCTGAAGTTGAAGTTGAGACTTTAACAGGCAAGGCAAAAGTTCTTGGCATGCATTGTGTTTGCGATGTAGGCGTTGTAGGAAATTACCTTTCCGTTGATGGCCAAGCTTACGGAGGTATGTCTCATGCAATAGGATTTGCACTTAAAGAAGAATATCAAGATGTTAATAAACATAAACACTTAATAGGTGCAGGACTTCCATACATTGAGGATATTCCTGATGGTGAAAACTTTACAGTTGAATACATCGAATCCCCACGTCCATCAAATCCATTTGGTTCCAGTGGTTGCTCAGAAGTATTCCAAAGTTCAGATCATGTAGCAGTAATCAATGCAATATACAATGCAGTTGGTGTACGTGTATTCGACCTTCCTGCTTCTCCTGAAAAAATCAAAGCTGGAATGGAAATTCTAGCACAAAACCAAGAAATACCAAATCCAAAATACAATTTTGGACAGGATTTCTATGAAAAGATGGACTATATTAAAGAAAATCCTGTTGAAATAAAAAAAGCATAAGAGTATATTTGGGGGAGTACTTGTACTTCCCCATAATCATTAAAAGGTGGTATTTAAATGAATCCATTATATTTTGAGGAAAAAATAAACAAGTGTATAAGAGGCGGGAAAGCTTCCTGCTCTGATTTGTGCCCTTTAGATGTGGACATTCGGGATATGCTTATAAAGTTAAAAGGTGGCAGCATCTCTTCTGCATATAATGCATATTCCAAAGCAGTTATTTTTCCAAATATTGTTTCTAGAGTGTGTAATTCACCTTGCTCTAAAGCATGTATAAGAAGTAAAGTGGATGAGCCACTAAATGTTCTTGCAATAGAAAAGACTATTTCTACTTTAAACAAAGATAAGTCTATTCCTGTATATTTTGTGCAAGATAAAAAGAAAAAGGTTTTAGTTGTTGGAGGAGGGTTGTGCGGCATTACATGTGCAATAAAGCTTGCACAAATGGGTTATAAAGTACAATTGCATGAAAAAAATGCCATGTTAGGCGGAAGATTATGGAATATAGATGAGAGCATACTTTCTCATGATATTATAAAAGATGAAATAAACCGTATTGCAAATCACAGCTACCTTAACATAAACTTAAATTCTGAAGTTAATTCATTAGATACAAAAGAATTTAACGCTATTTTCGTAAGCACAGGATTTTGTGGGAATAATTTCGGCTTTTCTGAAAATACAGATAATGTCTTTATGGGTGGATCTCTCATTAATGGAATTGATCAAGAAGTATTATCTATAAAGCAAGGTATTACGGCAAGCAAAGAAATGGATATTTTTTTAAGAGGTATAAAAACATCCATATTAAAACCAAAAGAGACTATTTTTAATAAGGATATAAAGGATATAACTCCTAAACCTTCCATAATTCCAAAGAACAAAGAGCTATGGTCAAAGGAAGAAATAATAGATGAAGCTAAGCGCTGCCTTTTTTGCAGTTGCAATAACTGCATTGATGCATGTGAAATGCTGTCTTACTTTGGTCGAGAGCCTAAAAAAGCATTAAGCGCTATTTCAGAAACTCTTTTTAAATCATCATGGTCAACAAAAACTGCTCTTGCGCAGGTAAATGCGTGTACAAACTGCGGAAAGTGTAAAGATGTGTGCCCAGTGGGAATAGATTTTTGCAAAATATATAAAGATTCTAGGAAGTATATGCATGCGCAAAATATAATACCTAGCGGATATCATGAATATTGGATAAATGATATGGAGCATAGCAATAGCGAAATGGTTTCATTAATCAAAATTCCAAATGATAAAAAAACTTGTAAATATTTATTTTTCCCTGGTTGCCAATTAGGCGCATCTGACCCTTACTATGTGACAAAAACATATAAATTATTGGTTGAAGCTTTTGAAAATGATGTTGGGATAATGAATTATTGCTGTGGCGCACCTGCTAATTGGGCTGGTGATGAAGAACTATATAGCTTTATTTGTAACTATATAAAAGACATTTGGATTAATTTAGAAAAACCTACTCTAATACTCTCCTGCCCTAGCTGTTATGATATGTTTAATGATAACTTAAAAGAGATTTCAAAAATATCCCTTTGGGATCTATTAGCTGATAATATTGACAAAATAGTGGTTAAAAACAGAGAATTTAATAAAAATTTTTCAGTTTTTGATCCATGTTCTAGCAGAGATTTTCCAGAAACTCAAAATCATATTCGCACTCTTATAAAAAAGCTTGGAATTACAATTGATGAAATAGATAACAGCAAAAAAAACGCAGAATGCTGCGGCTATGGTGGCCTCATATATGCATCTAATCCTGAAGTATATGATAAAATAAATGAAAAGAATGCCTCATCAACTGAAAATGACCTTATTGCTTATTGTACAAATTGCCGTGACGCACTTTCTAAAAAGCAAAAGCCAGTATATCATATATTAGATTTATTGCTTTTTGATGATGACAAAAGAAAATATCGAAAAGAGCCTACTTTATCAGAGCGCAGAAAAAATAAATTAAGCACAAAGAAAAATCTATTAAAGGAGTTTTGGAATTTGGATTTTAATATGGAAGATAAAAATTGTAATTATACCTTAGCAATACCAGATGAAATCATAGAAAAAATGAATCGCACTTTAATCCATGAAGATAATATTAAAAGATGTATAGAGTATGCAAGAGAAACTAATTACAGCGTTTACAATAAAGAAAAGGATAGCTATACATGCCATTTAATTCAAGGCACAATTACATTTTGGGTAGAGTATAAAAAGAATGATAATATATACTCTGTTTTAAATGTCTATAAGCATAGAATGAGCATAGTTGATTCTACAAAGGAGGAAGATTAATGTCTGAGGATTTAACTAAGAATATTGATATGAGCAAGTATTTTTGTGGTAAATGCAATGTACAGATGGTAAAGGCAAGGACAGATTTTAAATATATGGGTTTTGATTTTAATGCCGAATTGCCTAGGTGCCCTATATGCAAACAAGTATATATACCAGAAGAAATAGTCAATGATAAAATGCAGCGTGTAGAAATGGAGCTTGAAGAAAAATGAGAAGCACCTATAGCCTTTGTCCTGAATGTCTAAAGCCTATATCCGCACAGGAAATTGAGCACGAAGGAAATATTTATCTTAAAAAAATATGCAAAGAGCATGGAGAATTTTCTACAGTAGTGTGGCGTGGAAACCCTAGTTTAGAAACATGGCGCAAAGGTTATGAAGCACTAAAAAGCTGCCCTCCATGCCCTGATGGTTGTGGGCTTTGCTCTTATCACAAACAGCAAACATGCTGTGTAATTTTAGAAATAACTAATAATTGCAATTTAGATTGCAACGTATGCTATAACGGCGGAAACATTCAAAGCGAAAACCCGTCTTTAAATACTGTAAAAGAATGGCTTAATGAGCTTTCACAAGGTGGTAAAACCTTTGTTCAAATTAGCGGTGGTGAACCAACTACAAGAGAGGATTTGCCAGAAATTAGTTCCCACGCTAAAAATCTTGGATTTAAGTATATACAATTAAACTCTAACGGTATAAAAATAGCAGAAAATCCTGAATTTGCACAAAAACTTGCAGATGCAGGACTTAGTTTCGTATTTATGCAGTTTGATGGCACAAGAGACTATATTTACAAAAAGCTTCGTGGAAAGCCTTTACTTTCACAAAAAATTTGCGCTATAAATACACTAGATAGTTTAAACATAGGTGTTGCTCTCGTTATGACAGTAGTTCCAGGAATAAATGTAGATGATATAGGTAATGTAATAAATTTAGGAGTTTCTTTATCACCTGCCGTAAGAGGAGTGCATTTTCAACCTATAAGCTATTTTGGAAAGTACCCAAAAAAACCACTAGATGAAGATAGGATAACTCTCCCTGAAGTTTTTAATGAGATTATAAATCAAACTAATATTGACCCTTCAAGTATTTCACCATCCTCCTGTGATCATGCTATGTGTGGATTTCATGGCGATTTTGTAGTAACTTTAAATGGCTTAAGATCACTATCAAGAAAAAAATCTTCTAATTGTTGCAATAATGCATCTATTGAAAACAACCAAAATTTTATAGGTAGAAGGTGGAAGAGGAAAAAAGTCTCATGCTGTGAAGGTAATTCACTAGATACATTTGATGGCTTTCTTAAAAATGTATCACTAAAAGGATTTACAATAACTGCCATGGCATTTCAAGATAGACTTACTGTGGATTTAGAGAGGATAAGCCATTGCAGCTTGCATGTATACAAAGATAAAAAACTCATTCCATTTTGTTTAAATCACATGTAATATGAGCCTTTTCCCCATTTTACATGGAGATACTTTATTATAAGGCATTTTATAAACCTTTAGACTTGCACCTACATGGTTTAATATATTTAAAAGAGCGTTATGAACTTTTTCAAGTTGTATTTCTTTATCTAAATAAGTCCATAAACATACAGTTATTTCTCCTTTTAATTTATTCCACTCTACAGAAAAATCTATAACATCATCTATGCTAAATAAAGCTTCATCAAACTCTGGCATGGAGATAATGCCTTCTTTACGGTACGGCGCATTTATCTTTTTTAAAAATGAGCCGCACCTGCATTTTTCTTCAATGAAGCTAGTATAATCACCTGTTTTATATCGAATAAGAGGAACTCCCTTCCTTGAAAAGGTTGTAAAAACAAGTTCTCCCTCCTCACCATGTTCTACTGACTTTCCTGTTTTAGGATCAATTACTTCAAAATAAATCTCTCCTTCACGCAAATGAAATCCATCGTGGGCATCACACTCAAGGGCTCCCCCAAATCCCATTTCAGTAGTGCCATAATGATTAAATATGGTGCATCCAATATTAGATTCTATTCTTTTTCTTGCAGCATTTGATAGAAAATCAGCAGACAAAAGGGCAGATTCAATATTTGTATTTAAACCTTTTAAATATTCTGATAAACCAAGAATTTGAATTGGTAAACCTGCTATACAATGTGGCTTAAATGATAATACCTTATCTTTTGCCTCTTCAAAATCTCTTATTGTGCCATAAATTTCAGCGAAAGCTCCAATTTTTTCACATGCTTTTTTTAACAAATTAGATACACCATACTCTGCTTGCCCAGGCATAAAAATCAGCACTCTCTTTGAAGATTCTGTAAGTTCATACATTCCTCTTGCAAAAAAATCAACTATGCTTTCTATTTCACTTAAAGTATATCCTATTCGCTTTGGACTGCCTGTGCTTCCAGATGTCATTATGGTTACAATGCGCTCAATATCTTCAATTGGCACAGAAATGAAGTCTTCAATTGAATTATTTATTAAATCTTCAGAGGATGTAGTGTGAATTTTATCCATATCTTTTAAAGAATAAAGTTTTGGAAGATTCCAATTTTGATAAAATCTAGAATTAATTTTTGCATATTCAAAAATATCATTAATAGCTGAAAGCTGATACATTCTTAAATATTCGATATCTGGTTTAATTCCTATGGCATATGAGGCAAAATAATCCAATTTACTCTTTCTCACTTCAAATCACGCTTTCTATTACAAATATACCCCAACTTAATAAGTAAGTTAGGGCATTATAATTTTTAATTTATTTTAATCATAACGATTTCAATTAATACAAATAAATAATATTTATTTTACTTTTTCGCATTCAGCATCTACAATTTCTTTAGGTTTTGCTGAATTGTCATCTAGTTCATATTGATCATATGCATCTCTTATCCACTCTATAACATTCTCTGCGTTTAATGTTGGGTCTTGCAACAAGCCATATTTCCAAGCTACGTCTTCCATTACTTTTGGAGTTAATGCAAGTGCATCCTCTAAAGATATTCCCATTTGTTTAAATGTAGGAAGTTTAGCAGCTTTCATAAGATCACGAATACAGTCAGAAACCATAATGCCTAGATCTTCATTTGATGTTCCTTCTGGAACATTTAAGCCCATAGCTTCTGCAGCGATTTTAACTCTTTCAGGCATAATTTTAGCATAGAATTTTGCAAGCTGTGGCAAGCAAAGAGCACAACCTAATCCATGAGGTTTATGATATACTGAACCAACTGTATGTCCTACTGCATGTGTTAAATGGCACATTACAGTATTTATTGCATAACCACCAAGAGTTGAAGCAAAAGCTAGGCCTTCACGCGCTTCAAGATCTTGTCCATTTTCAATTGCACGCAGTAGATATTTATGTATAAGTCTTATTGACTCTGTTGCATATAATGTTGCAAATTTTTCCATGCCCATGGCATCTTTTCTGCAAATAGAATCAAAAGCATGAGTATATGCATCAAAAGCACATGCAGCAGTTCCAGCAGGAGGCATTCCACAATAAAGCTTAGGATCGTTTAATGAAACAGAAACAAAACAACCAGGTCCAAACAATCCAGCTTTTTTATTGTTCTTACAATCAGTAATAACTGCTCCAAGAGTGGCTTCAGAACCAGTACCAGCACTTGTAGGTATAGCTATAAGAGGAGTCGTAGGCATATTATATTGATTAGGCATCAATATTCCAAAATAGTTGTTTATTGGTGGAGGGTTAGAAAGTAAATACCTTACAGCCTTTGCTGTATCCATAGAGCTACCACCACCAACGGCAATTATTCCATTAACATTTTCTTTTACAGCAAAAGCTCCAGCTTCATCACAAACATAATCTGGGGGATCTGGAAGAACTCCATCAAACTCAACATAATCAATGCCTGCTTCTTTAAGTTTTAAAAAAATAGGGTCAACAATTCCAGAAGCTTTAACACCCTTATCATAAACAACAATGGCTTTAGTTATTTTTAGTTCCTTTGCTCTAGCGCCTACTTCTTCTGACGCTCCAATTCCGAAAACCTGTGGTGCAAAATAATTTGTTTTAACCATAATTGATCTCCCACTTCTTATTATTTTTGTTTAATTCTACTAAATAAATATACTGGCAAGTTAAAAATATCAAATTCCTACATCTATGTCAATAATAGTTAAATTTTTATCACTTTTTTTATAATTAATTTATCTATCTTTTATGCATATTATTTTATTAAATGAAATAAAACTCATATTATTTGCTATTAAAACTATCATTGAAAAACATGATGAAACAGTTTATGCTTTAAATACAAAGAAAGGTGTTAAATTTTTCTTTGAAATATCTTAAAAGAGGAGTGCAAAATGAATACACAAAGAAATGATTTTACATATCACCTTTTATTAGATGCTGGCATAGAACCAAATATGAGAGTTTTAGATGTTGGATGTGGTTCTGGCGAAGTCACCATGCTTATTTCAAATTTAGTTGGCGATAATGGTGAGGTACTAGGGTTTGATGTAAATGAACGAGCAATTGAAATAGCCGAAAAGTCTTTTAAAGATGAGAAAATTTTTAATGCTCACTTTCTACTTGCTGAAATTGAAGACCTTCCGAAAAACATAGGTAAATTTGATGCAATTGTAGGTCGCAGAGTTTTAATGTATCAACCTGATTCAGTTACCAGCATAAAGAGCCTTTTGCCTTATTTAAAACCTGATGGAATTATGATTTTTCAAGAAAGCGATTCTATATGTTTAGATTTGGTAGATAAATCAATGGATTTGCATAAGAAAGCTCAAAGGTGGATTTGGGATACAATTGCAAAAGAAGGTGGAAATATCCACATGGGTTTAAATTTATATGCATGCTTTAAAGAGTCAGCCCTTAAAGTTAAAGGAATTAAATCAGAAGTTATTTTACAAACTATAGAATCAGGAAGCGACTTTGCTTGGCTTATAAAAATGATGCTTGAGCGCATTACAAAATCAAAAACAGCAAGCCTAGAAGAAATCGATATTGATACTCTTGAGGTTAGACTTCAAAATGAACTTAAAAAATCTAAAATGCCATTTGCGAGAGATATAGCATTTGGAGCATGGGCAACTTTTAAAAATTAGAATGATAGTATAAAAGGATATATTTTAACCTAAAGTATATCCTTAATTTTAATTAATTTATTTTAAAAATTCTTTACACAAAATCCTCTGATAAGCTCTTAATTATTTTTATTTGTGAAATTTTATACTATAAGGCAACTTTTTCTGGTAAACTTTAATATAATCTTTATGCTTGGAAACAATAAACTAAGAGTACAAATCATTTGGAGGTGTAATATGAAAAGCAATATACAAATAAGCAAATTGTTACCTGGGCATCTAAAACAATATAATGAACTTTTATGTTATGCATTTCAGGTAACTGAAAAGACATTAATGGATTATGGATGGGAAAACGATGATATACGTCAATCCAAATTTCTTGTATTAGAAAAAGCAAATGTACTAGGCTGCTTTGATGGTGACAAACTTGTATCACAATTTGCTGTTTATCCCATAAAAATGAATATTCATGGTACTGTTTTTGATATTGGTTTCATTACAAGTGTCTCTACTTATCCTGAATATTCAGGAATGGGGCTTATGTCAAAGTTAATGTGGCAAAGCCTTTCTAACATGCGAGAGCTTGGTCAAAGCGTATCTATTTTATATCCTTATTCTATACCACTTTATCGCCATAAAGGATGGGAAATAATATCTGATAAAATGTCATTTCAACTTAAAGATTCTCAGCTACCCCAAAAAATTCATGCACCAGGTTATGTTCGCAGAGTGGAATATGATAATCCAGATTTAATTGAGCTTCATAGCAAATTTGCAAGCAAAACCCATGGATGCCTATACCGCAATGAGCTTATATGGAATGAATATTGGAGGTGGGATGTAGATGATACAAAGGTTGCAATATACTATAATGTATTAGAAGAACCAACTGGATACATAGTATATTTGCTAAATGAAGATGTTATGCATATTAAAGAAATAGTTTTTATAAATATGGAAGCTTGTAAAGGGCTTTGGAAATATATAAGTGCTCATGAATCAATGATAAACAGCGTGAAAGGTTATAATTATTCTAGTGAACCTATTGCTTTTTGGCTTGAAGATAGCGATATAAAAGAAACCATCCGCCCATACATTATGGGAAGAATTGTTGATGTGGAACTTTTCTTAAAAAAATATGCTTTCAATGATATTAAACGCGATGCTAAAATTACCTTTGTTATTAAAGATTCTTTATTAAAATGGAACAATCGAGAAATTACTATACAGTTTAGCCCTAAAGATCCACCTAAAATCTTAACTTCATCAACAGGAAAAAAAGTAATTCTTACCATCAATTCTTTTACAACTATGATGTTAGGATATAAACTTCCTTCATATCTTTATGCCATAGAGCGACTTACTGCCGATGCAGAAACTATAACATTATTAGATAATATTATACCTAAAGGTAAACCATATATATCAGACTACTTCTAAACAATATATCTTTTTTAATTACATCTTTATTCGAACAAGCATTGGTATAATCCAAGAGTATTGTAAATTATTTTGAAAATTCTATCCTTACCATTTGATTTATTAAATTATTAAATGTAAAATTGGATTTATAATACTTAATGGAGGAAGAGATGAAATCTCAAATATATTATCAATTTATATTAATAGCCATTTTAACCCTTATAAATGCTTTCTTTTCTTCTGCTGAAATGGCAATTGTATCTTTAAATAAAAACAAGTTAAAGACTCTTGAAAATGATGGAAATAAAAATGCAATACTTTTGTTAAAGCTTTTAGAAGAGCCAACTAAATTTTTATCCACTATTCAAGTTGGCATAACCCTTGCGGGCTTTTTTTCAAGTGCATCTGCGGCTACAGGAATATCAGATGACTTATCTATTTTCCTTAGTAAGCTTAATGTCCCTTATAGTAAACAAATTTCACTAATTGGTGTTACTATTATATTATCATACATAACATTGGTATTTGGAGAACTTTTCCCAAAGAGACTAGCGCTTAAAAAATCTCAATCTATAGCTTTATTTTCTGCAAAGCCAATATTATTTATATCAAAGGCTATGGCTCCTTTTGTAAAATTATTGTCAGTATCAACCAATCTTTTACTTAAATTGTTTGGCCTTGGTAAAGAAGGCCTTGATGAAAAAGTATCTAGAGAAGAAATTAAATCCTTAGTAGAAGCTGGGCAAGCAACTGGAGTGATAAATGCCACAGAAAAGGATATGATAAATGGCGTTTTTGAGTTTGATGATAAACTTGCATATGAGGTCATGACTCCAAGAACTGAAATACATCTTGTAAATATTGATGATCCACTTAATAAATATTTTGATGAATTAGTTGAGGAAAAGTACTCAAGAATCCCAGTATATGAGGGAGACATAGATAACATAATTGGAGTTTTGTACATGAGAGATTTTTTCAAATGCTTAGCAAAAAATGGCTTTGAAAACATAGATATAAGAAGCATCTTGCGGCCTGCATATTTTGTCCCTGAAACCAAAAATATAGCTAAATTATTTAAAGATCTTCAGTTTTCAAAAAATCATATGGCTATTTTAATAGATGAATATGGCGGGCTTTCGGGCATAGTTTCTATTGAAGATCTAATAGAGGAAATTATGGGAGAAATTGATGACGAATACGACGACGATGATCCTGATATAAAAGAAATTGATGAAAAAACCTTTATAATAGATGGCATGCTTTCTATAGATGATTTTAATGATTATTTTGATTTAAATATTGAAAGCGAGAATTACAATTCAATGGGAGGTTTCTTAATAGACAAACTGGGATATTTCCCTAAAAAACCCAGAGAGAAAAATATTGAATATGAAGACATGGTATTTAACATAGAGGATATAAAGGATAAAAGCATAAAAAAGATAAAGGTTCATTTTAAATAAAAAATTTCACAGTATATTAATCATACTGTGAAATTTTATTTTATATATTATTGCTGTTTAGAATAAAAATTATCTATTGCATATTTAATAGATTCCTTTAAAAATGAAAAAGAATCTTGGCTAACCTTAGCTTTTGGACAAATTATATCAAATCCATGATAACATCCCTTTACAACTCGAAAAGCTACTTTTACACCTGCTTTTCTTAAATTATCTACATATTCTATAGTTTCATCTCTAAATGGTTCTATATCTCCAACAAAAGTAATTGCTGGAGGCAGATTTCTATAATCTGTTTCCCTTGCAGCTGCTGCATATTTAGGAACATCTCTTTCAAACAATTCTCCAAGATACAATTGCCATGCACATCTATTTAAATTAGAATTCCAATAAGGAGCATCGTTTTCTCTTGAGGATTCTGTTATCATACTGTCGTCTATCATTGGGTAAAGTGGAACTTGAAAAGCTATATTAACTTCACCTTTATCCCTTGCATAAATGCATAAAGCTGCAGAAAGCCCTCCCCCTGCACTTTCTCCTCCTACAATAATTTGATCATCTCTTATTCCTAATTCACTAGCATTATTTTTCATCCACAAAAGGCTTTCATAACAATCAAAAAGAGCTGCAGGATATGGCGCTTCTGTCGATAAAGTATAATCAGGAGCAATTATTACACAATTTGTCCATTCTATTAACCTTTTATATGTACTTGAAAATAATTCAGGAATACCCATAGAATACCCACCGCCATGTATCCAAAGTATACCAGGCGCATTCTCTTTAGCATTAAGAGGCTTATAAATTCTAAGCCTTAATTTTCCATGATTTATCCACTTTTCACTGCAGTTAAGCCCATTTATATTCTTCCCATACAAAAGCTTTTTTAATAATTTATTTCTTTTCTCTTGCTCTTTAACATATTCTTCAACAGTTTTTTCGTTGCTAATTATTCTATCAATAATGGCCCTAAATCTTAAGTCTTTGTCAATCATTTTATTAGTAATAGTCATAAAATTCTCCAATATTAGCGTATAAAATTAGTTGCTATTCGGTTTTCTTCAAGTTTAGGATATTCAACTCCTGCTTTTATAGCAGCTTCTTTGCATTTTAAAAACCAAGCCATGTTTTTACCTAAAACTCTCATTATTTGAAGCCCCTCTAAATCTTTTTTAACATCATCAGGAGAAGCCCCATGTACCATATTCCAATATCTTGATGATATAATAGGCATTTGAGATATTGTAAAATACTTATTTAATTGATCAAGCGTTGCTGTTGTGCCAGCTCTTCTTGCAGAAACAACAGCAGCAGCTGGTTTTAAGTAAAATGCATTTTTTCCTGAAAGCATATCTGAATAAAATAGCCTATCCATAAATGAAGTGATCATTCCACCTGCTGAAGCATAATGAACTGGAGAACCAAATATAAAACCATCAGCTTCTTTTGCCATTTCAATGAATTCATTAACTTTATCATCAAAAACACATTTGCCATTTTTAAAGCAATGTCCACAGGCAATACAACCAGACATAGCCTCTTTGCCAAGCCAGTAAATTTCGGTATCGATGCCTTCGCCTTTAATAGAATTTGCAACCTCCTCTAAAGCTGTAAATGTGCATCTTTTTTCATGTGGGCTTCCATTAACTAATAAAACTTTCATAAATTTTCCTCCTTTAAATTGTATATATTTAAGTATATCACTTAAAATAAATTTAGGATGTAAAAAAACTATTGCCAATAATTCAAAAATTGCAATAGCTTTAAAATATCTCTATTTAATTCTCTTTAATTTTTCAATGTCAAATAAATTTTTTGCAATTATCTCTTCAGCTAAATCCTGATCATGTTTATATTCCTCAATTTTTTTTGATATTATTTCAACAGCAACATATAATTCTTTAGAAACCTCACTACATATATCAGATTTCATATTGCTCATTTCTTCTCTAAGTGTTTTTTCTAAATTGTCTATTTTAGTATCAAGTCTTTTTTCTAAATTATCTATTTTAGCATCTATTCCATTAACTCTTGTTTCTAAACCATCTATCTTATTTCCTAAAATACTAATATCATTTTTCATTTCTACTAATAAACTTAAAATTTTCTCTTCCATTTCTTTACCACCTTTACTAAAATTATACACTTATTGATTCACTTTTATTTTAAATTTATTAAAACCATTATACTATAAATTTTCAATTAAATTCACCATATCTAAATGCAAAGTTTATATAAAATCTCATCTTCATTTAACATTCCAGTATCTTTAAAACCTACTTTTTCATATAATTTTTTAGCTATATCATTTTGGGGATCAAATGACAAAAAAATCTCATGACAATTTTGAAATTTCTTCATTTCATCAATTATTTTCAATAAGCTTATATATCCATAACCCTTATTCTGATATTTGTGGTCAATCATAAATCTACATAGTTCATAAAAATTATCTTTAAATGAAAATCCATACATAGTAAACCCCACCATAGTATCATCATCATATATAACTTTTGTAAACCAACCATCTTGAACTTTAGATTGTGCAATTGAAAATACATTAGATGCAACAAATTCTTCAAAAATTGTATGTCTATTATCTTTATTTGTAGTTAAACAAGTGCATTCAATAAAATTTTCATCTGTAATGTCTTTTAAAATTATATTCATAAACTCTGTCCCTATCCTTTACTAATTTAAACAAAAAACATATAGAATTATTTTAGAATTATTTCTATATGTTTAAAATATTTTACTTAAATATTATTTGCAACATCAAAAGCAATTTGGGCAAATATAAATTGCCCTTTTGAATTAATATAACCATTAAAATAAGCTGATTCTACATAAATCATATTTTTATCATAAACATTAATATCTCTATATTTTGAATCTAATATAAATTTTTTAGCATTTAAATCATATAACCCTTTATTATAAAAATTATTAATTTCAACAATAACAAATGGATCAAAATAACCTATAAAAGAATACTTAGGCTCTAAAAGCCACTGAATATTTTCACCTTTAATGCTACAAAGGCCATAGCCTTGTCCAAGCATCCCTACATATCCTTCTATAAAACTTGGATCTGAATATCCACTTGGTATTTTAAAGGAGTAATTAATATTTCCATTATCATCAAAAACATCAAAAATAGAAGTATTTTCGTTATAAGCAGTAATAAATTTATCTACACCATAGTAAAATTGAATTTTTCCTCCATAATTATCTGGAAGCTTTTCTTTGCCATTTTCATCAAAAATAATCTGTCCATTATTAAAGTTTGCAATATAAACATTTCCCTTTTTATAAATTTTATAACAGTTGGAATAGGTATATAAAACATTTTTATTTTTATCGATAAATTTCAAATTTCCTGATATATCTATAATAGGGGCAATATTATTATAAAAAGGAAGTGCATCTTTGCAATTCTCATATTGAAAGAATGGCTTCCCATTTTTATCTACCCAAAAAAAAGTATTATTGTTTTTAAAAAAGAAAGTCTCGTCTACACATGAAACAAAAAAATCAAATCCAGTGCTTAATTTTTTCTTACTATAATCTGCCATATAATATTTTCCTTGATCCTTAATTATATAGCAGCTATCAAAAACGTTAATTACCTGATATGATCCTTTGTTTTGATCTAATATTTGTCCTGTAGTTAAATTAAATATAATATCATTGCCAATAGAACTTATTTCTTTATTAGAAGAATCATCATATAAAGACGAAAATTGTTTATTTGAATTATCATATATAATTGCATACTTTTTATTTTGTGAAAGAGAAGCATAAACATTATAATTGCTTATTTTAACAACTTTATCTTTAGGATAAATTAAATATGCTCCATTAACAGGGTCTTTATAATTTTCTTCATCAAGCACATAGTTTTCATATTGAGTAAAAGCTAAATAATAGCCATTGCAAATAGATATATAGCTTTTAAATTTAGGTTCCACAATTAATTTTCCATTTACGTCTATAAAACCATAAAGACCTTTAATTTTTATTGGATATAAATAATTGTTACCTTCTAAATTTGTATTTAAAGACTGTTTATATACTTCAGGCAATTTATAGAAACTTTCTGGTTCTTTTGAATACACATTTTTAAAATTAAACAAAATAAAAATCAAAATTAAAACTACAATTAAAATTTTTTTCATAAATCTCACCCCTATATAAAACTATAATTGTATTAATTATCATTTCCTAAATTATAATTTGATAAAGCATAAACAAATTCACCTTTAGAATTTGCATATCCTGTAAAATAAGGTGTTCTTACATAAATCATATTTTTATCATAAACAGTTATATATGTATATTTAGTCTCTAAAATGAATTTCTTAGTTTTTAAATCAAAAACACCTTGATTCATAAAATTATCAACGCTGACTACAACATAGGGGTCAAAATATTGAATATAAGAATATTTTGGTTCTAAAATCCAATCTACATTATTACTATTTATTTTACAAAGACCATATCCTTCATCATTTTGCAGTTGTATACAGTCTCCTATTAAAGCAGGATTTACAAATCCCTCTGGTATTTTATAAGAAGCTTTGATAATACCATTTTTATCAAACACGTCAAATTTATGTGAATTTTTATTATAAGCTGTTGCTGGATAATAATCATTCAAGGAGTATAAAGTATTACCATAGTCATCAGGCAATTTTTTATTACCATTTAAATCTAATATGATTTGCTTATCCAAAGAGGTTACGATATAAAAATTATCCTTTTTTATAAGCCTATAGTTATTATCAAAGGAATAATAATTTAAAACATCTTTGTTTTCATTTATAAATTTTAAATTCCTTCTATCATCTGAGATGGGAGCTATGCCATTATAAAAAGGGTTGTATTCTACGCATCTATCATATTGAAAGAAAGCTTTTCCCTTTTCATTAAGCCAAAATACGGTATCTTTATTTTTAAAAAAATAAGTTTTATCTTTGCTCATTAAAAATTCATCATAACCTTCAGATATTATTTTATTATTATAATCAAACATGTAACATTTATTTTGTATGTTTGATATATAAAAATTATCATAAACACCTACTATTTCAAAAAATCCAACCTTTTTTTTAATTATCTTTTCATTTTTCAAATCATATATTATGCTATAGCCTACAGATTTACCATTTTCATAAGCTTTATCATTAAATAGAGCATAATTTTTATTTTCAGAAAAATTTGGTTCTACTTGGTTATCGCTTAACTTTATTACTTTAGACTTTGGCATGATTAAGTATGTTCCATTTATTAGGCTATTATAGTTATTTTCATCTGGTATATAACTTTTATCATAGGTATAAGCTAAATAATTCTCATGACTAGAGCTACTATAATTTAAATTCTCATAATCATTAAACTGAGGTTTAACAACTATTTTACCATTTACATCAATAAAGCCATAAAGACCATTAACATTAACTGGATATAAATAGCTATTTTCTTTTATACTAGTGTCTAAGAATTGGTTATATATTTTAGGTAAATTAAAATAACCTTTAGGCTCTTCTGCATTTATGCTTTTAAAATTAACAAACGAAAAGGTTAATATAAATGCTAAAACTAAAACCTTTTTCATAGAGTCCCACATCAATTTACAGAAACATATCCAGAGTCATCTATTAACTTTTTCCCCTCGTCGCTTATTAAGAAATTAAACAATTTTCTTGTTTCAGAATTTTCAGGTTCATCTGCCCTAATAACAACATAAAAATCTTGAGTATAAGGATAAGTACCATCTTTTATTGTTTCATTGGAAGGGATAACTCCATTAGCTCCTAAAAGCTTTATTTTATAATCTTCATTTAAAAAAGCCCTTATGTAGTAATAAACAGAGTACCCTAAAGCATTTTCTTCATTTTTATAACTTGCAATGGTTTCAATAATTCCTAACATGCTAGAAATAGTATAATCCTTTTTAGGGGTCATCATCTTTATTCCTTTCATAGCTAGTTTTTCCATCATAACTTGGCTGCCAGATTCAGCATCTCTTTGATAAGGAATTATCGGTGAATCTATTCCTCCAACATATTTCCAATTTGTTAAATTTCCTGTGTAAATGCATTGAACTTGTTTTTGAGTTAAATTATTAACCTTATTGCCTTCATTTGTAAAAAACACTAAAGCATCTCGCCCTATTGGCTTCATTATTATGTCAACGCCTTCATCCTTTAATTCCTTTAATACAGAATCGCTTGGAGTGTAAACAAGCAATAAATCAGCTTGTTTATTAGCTAGAGACCTAAATGATTCTGTGGTCTTTGTATGAACTGTATTAAGCTGCAGATCCTCCACCGATTCACCAGTAATTGCGCTTCTTAAATTTATTGCAAGTGGAATTGTAGCAGTAGATCCATCTACCCTAGGATATTTATCCTTAGAAATTTTTAATGACGTTGTATCATAACTAAAACTGCTAAATAATAAAAAAATTGAAATTAGAGCACAAAATAATTTAATTTTTTTTAACATCTTCTCATTCCTTTCATATATTTTTAATTAATTAAATGTTTAGGTAAACATTTAATTAAATTATATAACAATTACTAGCTTTTTTCATTATAAAATATATAAATTTTTTTTAAATAATAGTGATAAATAAAGCTATTGCTTACCTATTTTATTATTGTAATAACTTTTAATTTTTATTCCATTATAAGAAAATCATATTATATTTCGACCAAATTCAACTTTTTGGACTAATGAATAAGTTAAATAAAAATTATCATTAAATCTTTTTTATAAATTATAAAAAAAGAATAATAGTTAGTATTTTTAAAGCATATAATTTTATGAAGTTGTCAATAACTAATTTTAAATTTATTTTATTACCTTTAACTTGGAGCTTTTATAAAACTAATTAAAAATTAGTTTTATATGGCTCCTTTTTTATAGACTCACATCTGTAAAAAGAGTATAATGGCTAATAAAAAAGAGGTAAAATAACAGCTTAAGAAAACTTATAAATAATTACAAAAAGATAAAAATTATTTATAAAAAGAGCTGTTTAGCCTCGTACGTA
>JAVBPD010000057.1:0-7463 GCA_031549885.1 Clostridiaceae bacterium | reverse complement strand
GATTTATCTATGGTAAAGCATATATCAGATAATGTTGGAGTGATGTATTTAGGTAAAATGGTGGAGATGGCTGAAAGTGAAGAGCTTTATAATAATCCTCAGCATCCATATACCAAAGCACTTTTATCGTCAATACCAATTCCTGACCCAGTTTATGAAAGAAATAAAAGAACTATAATGCTTAAAGGAGAAGTACAAAGTCCAATAAATTGTAAACCAGCTTGCAGATTTAAAGCAAGGTGCAGATATAAAAAAAAGGAATGCGATGAGATAACACCGGAATTAAAAGAAATAAGTTCTGGGCATAAGGTAGCTTGCCATTTGTTTTAAAGAATAAAGGTTCAAGTTTATAATTTTGCTTGAAACCTTTATTTATTATTTTTCATTTAAAAAGTATAAAAAAAAAATCTATATATTCACCAGTTGAAGGTAAAACATTTTTTAATCCAAGTTTGTATATAATATTTTTATCTGTATCGGCAATACCATTAAGGGGATCGCCAGTTAAGCCAATTACTTCATATAAATTTCCATTAATAAAGATTTCATTGGACTTTGTGATATTATATGGATCATTATTTTCTAAATTTATTATTTTAGGTGGCTCGAGAATGTTCCCATCTTCATCTATGTAATTTATTTTAATTATTTGGGTTTCAGGCTTTAAAATAAAATCTACTATTTTATCTGTATCAGCATTTCCCTCTAAAGGGTCCCCCTCTGTTGCAATTAAATTATATGTTTTGCCATCAATAATAACCTCTTCAGGCTCTGCAACAAAGTAAGGATCACTTATATTAATCCTATTAACATTAGGAGATTGAAGCGGATTTCTATCTTCATCTAAATAATTAATGGTAATAGTCTGAGGTTTTATGTTTAAAATAAAATTGACAACCTTATCTCCACTTGCTATGCCCTCTAAAGGATCACCAGTAGCAGTAATAACTTCATATATTTTTCCATCAATGGTGATTTCACCAGGATCTGAAACAAAATAAGGGTCTTGATTGTTTAAATTTTGAATATTGGGAGATTGCATGACATTTCCATCTTCATCTAAATAGTTAATGGTAATAGTCTGAGGTCTTAACTTTAAAATAAAACTAATAGCTTTATCTTCATTAGCTATTCCTTCTAAAAGATCACCAATGGTAGTAATAACATAATATATTTTTCCATCAATGGTGATTTCACTGTGGTTTGAAACAAAATATGGGTCTTGATTGCTTAAACTTTGAATATCAGGAGATTTCAGAGGTTTTCCATTTTCGTTTAAATAATTAATAGTAACAGTTTGAGGTTTTAGCTTTAGAATAAAATTAATGAGCTTATCTGTATTAGCATTTCCCTCTAAAGGATCTCCAAGAGCAGTAATAACCTCATATGCTTTTCCATCAATGGTGATTTCACCAGGGTTTGTAACAAAATAAGGGTCTTGATTGTTTAAATTTTGAATATCAGAAGGTTGTAGTGGATTTTCGTTTTCATCTAAATAATTAACAGTAATAGTTTGAGGTTTTATATTTAAAATAAAATTGATAGCTTTATCCTCGTTAGCTATGCCTTCTAAAGGGTCGCCAACAATAGTAATAACATAATATACTTTTCCATTAATGATTATTTCACTAGGGTTTGTAACAGAATATGGATCATTATTATAAAGAGTTGATATATCAGAGGGTTTTAGAGGATTTCCTTGGTCATCTAGATAATTTAAAGTTAATGAGTAATTTTGCAATCTGCAAATAGTTGTAGGTGGCACAAGATCTGCATTATTTTCATTAACATTATGTATTGTTAAAGCAGTTTTTACGATTATGGTGGAATTCACATAGCCAGCTAATTTTCCATTGCCATCAGTGAGCCTAACCTTAACTAAATATGTACCAGGTATGCTTAAATCAGGAGGAGTCATTTCATCATCTTCAGCATATTCTGATGGACTTGCATAACTTGGAGTTAAAACAGCTGGAGAGTATATTACTGCTAGATCTGAACTATCTGGAATAGGGTCTCCGAGGATAATTGTTTGAACTGTTGGATCTGCTGCCTTAAAAAAATCTAAATCATCAACAAAGTTGCCTTGTGCATCTAAATTGTCATATGTACTTATAGCTTTTAATTTAAACCTTGTTACTTGTGTGAGAGGAGTGTAATAACCCTCGTGTAATCCCCAAGCAGTCATACCATCTGAAATTGTATTTTTACCATCTATATCATTAACTGCAGCTGTATTTAATGGATCTCCAAGTTCAAGCTGTGCAACATCAGTGCCGCTTCTACCTTTATGCCATACAACCCACTTATAAAGCGACTTTGGGTCAGTGGCAATATCCTGATATAGTGAAGCAGGCATAGTAGCATTGATTTCGGCATGGTAATTTCCACTTTTAGATGTAACTGAAGGTCCGGTAACAGGTTTAAAGTCACTTCTCCAAACTTCTATTAAGTTATCGCTTGCAGTTGTTAACCAGTTATTTAAGTTTGCTTGATCAAATTGATATGATCTTTTTGTGGTATCGTTTGATTTGGGATTTGTTTCAAATCCTCCATTCTTAAGATCAGTAGGATAAGGGATTTCTTGGTACCCTTTAATTGAAAAGTTTGGTAATGAAATTGAAATGAAATAATTTATGAGAACAAATGTTAAAAAGATTTTCTTTATATGAGTTTTTCTCACATAATACACCTCCCTTTATTTTTAAAATTCTACTATATTTATTATTAGAATAAGATACCATTTTATTCTAATAAAATGGCAAAATTTTTAAGGAATTTAAATTTAAGCAATTATAAATTATAGCTATTGCAATTTTAAATTGTTGCAATAGCTATTTATAATAAGGTTAAATTTGACATGAGCCGTTTAGATAACTAAAGGCAACATCTTTGAAGCCTTCTTCAATTAATAATTGAAGGGTTAAGCCAAAGATTTCATATGAAGAAGTCTCTTTTCGATTTAAGATTTCAAGCTTATGTTTTACATCATCAGTTATAAGGTTAAGATCCGATTGATTCATGTAAACACCTATGTCTTCAGCTGACCTTGTTATGCTTGTGCAAAGTTTATTTGAGTCAAATTCTTGGATACTTCCATTTTTCTTAATGATTTTCACCTTAAACACAGCCTTTCATTTATGATGAAGTAAAGGTTATGATTATAGTATTATTTTAACATAATATTAGTATGTATTTATATAAAATTTAACATAATGAGTATTTTTTCTTAATCATCGCTTGCTAATCTCAATTAATCTTCTTATAAAACATCCACATAGAAATGCAAGTTGTTCAAATTCCATGAATCTATTAGCTCCGTTATCTAAAAATAATTTAATTTCACAAGGGAATTCCTCATCTGCTTTAACATATAAAATTCGCATAGGTATTTTTGGTAATATCCTATACATCCAAATATATTCATAGCTGTTAGGGGAATTTTCATATACAGCGCCAAGCGTCTTTAATGCAATGGAAAACTTATTATAATCATTTCTAAATTCACGGATAATTGGCCTTTCCATCCATGATATATTTGTTCCACTTCCGCTCATTGACCTTGGAATAAAGCGTTTAAGTAGAGAGTATGAATATTCAGGTTCACCGCTGCCTTTAGATGTAATATAATAAATAAGTATGCTTCGAATGTTTGGATCAGAATACGTTCCATCTGCTGCAATTACATCAGAAGAGTTTATAAGATATTCCCTTCCTAAAAAAGTAATTTTTATAGCATCATCAACAGGAGATTTTAAACCAAGCCTTGCAGCTGCTTCAACAAAATCGCAATCCATAAGCTTATTTTTAACGGTTTCATAAGTATACTCGTAACCTTTCTCCATATTTTTAACTCCTTTATTATGTGGCATAGCTTATATATATTATATTTGAATAACTATTGATATTGCAAACTTTATATGGTAGTCTGCAATTAAAAATGGAATGTATTATTATAAAAAAATTATAATTATTTGGAGGGAAATCATGAAAATAAAGGTAGTTTACCATTCGTCAACAGGTAATACTAAAAAACTTGCTCAAGCAATAGCAAGTACACTTAATGTAGCAGCTGAACCAATAGCAAAGGATCCAGTTCCTTTTTCAAGTCCAGTAGACTTACTATTTATTGGAGATGGAGTGTATATGGGAAGTATTAACAAAAGAACTAAAGCGCTAATTGATAAGATGGATCCTAGAATGGTTAAGAATGTGGCCATTTTTGCAACTTATGGAAATCAAGCTGAAATTGGCTTTGATATGAAAAGGCTTCTAGAAAGTAAGGGACTTAGAGTTATTGGAGAACCTTTTACATGCAAAGGTCAAGCTTGGTTATTTTTAAATCGCAATCACCCAAATAACGTTGATATTAGCGGTGTTCGTGAATATGCTAAAAATATATTAGAAAAAGTTACAAAACATTTAAACTACAAATGAGGTGAGCCTTTTGGCTAAACAAGTATGGAAACCAGGTACACTCCTTGCTCCAGTGCCGCCGGTGTTAGTAAGCTGTGGAACCATGGATAAATCCAATATTATTACAATTGGTTGGACAGGTATTATAAATTCTCATCCTCCTATGACATATATTTCGGTACGGCCTGAAAGATATTCTTATAGCATCATCGAAGCATCTGGCCAATTTGTCATTAATCTTCCCACAAAAAGGCTTGTGTTTGCTGCAGATTATTGTGGCGTTCGATCTGGAAAAGATATTGATAAATTTGCAAAGATGAAATTAACTAAAGAAGAGGCAACAAAAATTGTAGCACCTATGATTGCTGAGAGCCCTGTTAACATTGAATGTATAGTGAAAGATAATATTAGCCTAGGTTCGCACAATATGTTTATTGCTGAAATTGTAGCTGTAAATGTGGATGATTCGGCGTTCAATAAATTAGGGAAGCTTGACTTTATTAAGTGTGGGCTTATTGCTTATGCTCATGGAGAATATTTTACCTTAGGTGAGAGTTTGGGGAATTTTGGTTTTTCTGTGAAAAAGAGAAGGAACAAAAGGTGAATATATGCAATATAAATATTGTTTTGAAAATTGCTTTGAAGATTTTGCAGCAGGTAGAGTTATTATACATAAATCTGGTTATACAAATTACCCAGTAAGACTTGCTCAAGAAATTTTTCAAAGGTGTTTGAGTTATTTAGAAATACTAGGTCCAATTAATTTATATGACCCATGTTGTGGAGGAGGATATCTTTTAACCGTTTTAGGTTTTTTAAACTATGAAAAGATTCTTGGAATTTTTGGATCTGATATAAATAAAGATGCTATTGATTTGGCAAGGTCAAATTTAAATTTTTTAACAAATGAAGGAATTAATAAGAGAATTGAAAAATTAACAGAGCTTTTTAATGAGTTTAAAAAAGAATCACATAGAGAGGCTATTATAAGTGCTAAAAATTTAAAATCATATATTAAAGGCAGGGAAACTAATGCAAAACTATTTAAGCATGATATTTTAAAAGATGAGGTAAATAATACATTCGAAGCTCATATTGTTTTTGCAGATGTACCATATGGGAATCTCGTATCTTGGGAGTCTAAAGGAAGTCAAAATATAGACTCTTTACTAAATAACATTAAGCCAGTTTTAAAATCATATTCTATTATTGCCATATCTTGTGACAAACTTCAAAAAATATATAATGAGGATTACACGAGGCTTGAAAAGTTAATTTTAGGAAAGCGAAAAATTGAAATTTTAAAATTAAAATAATGAAGATATTTTCTAAAAAAATATAAATATAGGGATAGATAATATTCCCTATATTTATTCTAGGTATAAATTTTCAAAAATATCTTCTAATTTTATTTCTAGATCAGGAAAAATGCCAACCTTTATTTTTTCATATTCATTTAAAGAGTAAGTAAAATACGAATATTTTTTATCCTCACCTAAAATACAAACAGTTATAAAAAAGTCATTAGGATATACAATCCAATATTCTTTGACTCCGTATTTTTGATAATTTGTTAATTTAATTCCTAAGTCTGTCTTTCTTGTTGATTTTGAAAGTATTTCAACAATTAAATCAGGTGGACCGTCACGTCAACTACCCACCACTTAGCCTAACGGCTTGAAGTGGGGGCTTGCAACTCACCTACACGTAGTCAGAACGATATTAAATATCTCCTACCTCAAACGGTGGCTGCTATAGGCTTATTGACTAAAACCCAACACAACAAGTTTACTTGTCATGCTCTTTGGATTTTTTTTCTATATACTCAATGCCTTTTCTCCAAAGATTCATTGCACCAATACGATCGTCATTGGACGTATAGGTGCAATTTTTGCATTTAAAAATATGTTTACTCTTATTTCTATTGGCTTTCTCTACATGGCCACATCTAGGACATGTTTGACTTGTATATTTAGGATCAACAGTAATTACAATTGAATTGTTCATTTTAGCCTTATATTCAAGTAGTTGTTTGAATTGATAGAAAGCCCAAGAAACACAAACATAACGATCTTTAATTCGAACTTTTTCTGTAACATTGCGAACATTAGACAAATCTTCTAAAACAAACAATGTATTTGTGCCATATTTATCAACGAGTGCCTTTGTAATGGTGTGATTAACATCATTAACATAACGGTTTTCTCTTGAACCTATGACTGCAATTCTTCGTTTAGCTGATTTAGTATTGTGTTCCTGTAATTCTTTTCTCAAGACTTTGTAATGACCCCTTTTTGCTTTAATATGACGACCATTATAAAATGTTGTATTGCCATCACTGTCATATATGGTAGCTAAGAAATTTATACCAAGGTCAATTCCAACAATTTTATTAACTTCAAATTCAGTAATAGAAGAAAATTCTTTAGTCATTGGTATGTGTAAAAAATATTTATTAAATTTATTTACTAGTTTAGCAGTACCAAACATGTAAGAATTATCAAAATATCTTTCCATACCTTTTAATTCGTAAGGTACTTTTAATCGTCCTTCTAAACTGTTAATTGAGAAAAAATATTGACCTAAAGAATAATCTCGGTTCCACACTAAATCATAATCAGGTTTTTTAAAATGTACCAATACAAAATCATGACCATTTGATTTATTAGTTTTATATTTGGCAATTACTGTTTTTATACAACTTTGAGCCATTTGAGATTTTAGTTTATAAACATCTCTTAAATAATAGTATGTGTCGTTATTAATTCTACTTTGACTTAAACAATTATTATCAAAAACATATTTAGATATATAATTTAAAGCCATAGTTATTTGTTGCATTGTATTTTTTAATATTTCAATTTGTTCAACAGTTGGATAGATTTGAATTTTAGCTGTTATAGTAATTTCAATAATCAACACATCCTTTCACTATAATAATTATAATATAATTATTAGTGAAAACCAATAATAATTTATAAAATAATAAAGAATGCTATGTCGCCTAAAGGCGAGTGGCAATTCCTCTCGCCACTTATAGAAGATGG
>JAVBPD010000067.1:0-8554 GCA_031549885.1 Clostridiaceae bacterium | reverse complement strand
TATGGATTTTATTAGATTTTCTCTTGAGATTTTTCTGTACTTTAAATTTGTAGAAATGATTATGCCTTGAATTAGGCTAGGACTTGTTTTGCTATCTAATATTATGCAAGGAACAGATAAGAATCTATCATCTTTGCTATTTTTATAAAGGCTACGCAGTGCTAGTAGCCTGCTGCGACCACTTACTACTGTATATTCGTTATCACTTTCATTTTTTATGACAAGAAGGGGATTTATTATAGAAAAATGTTCAATAGATGAAACGAGGTCTAAAAATTCCTCATTATCTGGATAGTCAAAAAAATTAATCGAAGGGTCAATTTCCACAAGATTGTTTAAATTTATAAATTCTATGGTATTTGAATATTTAATTGTATCATTTAAAATTAAATTCTTTCTAATTTCATCATTATTCATTTTTACACCCTGCAAAATTATTGTACCTATATCTATGCTATAAATTTCAAAAAAATAACAAAAAAACTTCCACCTAATTAAATTAAGTGGAAGTTTTTTTAAAAGTTTTTTTAAAAGTTTTTATAAAATTTCTACTATTGTTTGCTCAAGTTCTGCACTAATATATGAAGCAAGCTTCAACTTTTTACCAAGTATTGCATCTTTTTCAACAATTTTATTCCCTAATGTTTCTACTTCTGCACTTGTAATATCTGGTCTAACATCATTGATCCTAACTTTAACCTTTTCTCCCTCAATGTTTTCAAAAATCATACTTAAAACATATTTTTCCATTTCCATACTCCTTATATTAATCTTCTGCAAACATAACTTCAGATCTTCTTAATATTTTTTCTACGCCATATGCCATTAAATCTTTTACTAAAACAGCAACTTCGTAAAGATCTTCATCAGTTACTTCATTATTTAAATCGCTAATTACTACGGATTTTGATTTTTTTACGCCTTCATCATTAAGTGATGAATATACAAGAGCCAATGAATCTTTAGTTTTTATTTTTTGCATTTTTTCTCCTCTTTAAAACATTTTTGAAAGGTGTAGGGATAATTAATTATCCTTACGGTTTATAATATAGAAAAAAATGGAATTTGCTACATAAATATAAAAATATTTTTATAATTTATTTATTGTATTATGTTGTGCTAGTTTAATTTAAAAAGTATACTATAGAAAATTTTAAGAAAGGAAGATTTTTGTGAAATTCATCATATGTCCAGACTCATTTAAAGAAAGTTTAAGCGCAAGCCTAGCAGCTTCAGCTATTAAACAAGGGCTTTTCCCTATATTTCCTAATGCCATATACGATTTAATTCCTTTATCAGATGGAGGTGAAGGTTTTATTGATGTTTTAGTGGAATCTTTAAATGGAAATTTAGAATATGCAAAGGTTTTAGGTCCATTATGTGAAGAAAGGTATTCAAAATATGGATATATAGAAAATGAAAAGAAAGCTATTATAGAAATAGCCGAAGCTTGCGGTTTATCTTTAGTTCCAAGCAAAATGAGAGACCCTTCTATAACAACTTCCTATGGAGTTGGTCAGTTAATTGTTCATGCTTTAAATAAAGGCGTAACTAAAGTATTAGTTGGATTAGGTGGATCATCTACAAATGATGGAGGCCTTGGCATGTTAATGGCATTAGGTGCAAAAGCATTTGATGAAAATAATATGGAAATTAAAAGTTTTCACAATATTTTATCTAAGGTTAAACATATAGATATATCAGGCTTAGATAGAAGGTTAAGTGAAGTATCCATTGAAATAGCCTGCGACGTAAAAAATCCTCTTTTAGGCGAAAACGGAGCTACATATATATTTTCCCCTCAAAAAGGTGCAGATAAAGCTATGATTTTAAAATTAGAAAACGCCATGGCAAATTACAGTAAAATCATTGAAAAAGCTTTTTTAAAAGAATTATCCAATATCCCTGGAGCAGGAGCTGCCGGAGGCCTTGGTTTTGCATTTTCTGCTTTAGGCTTTAATTTAATTCCTGGCATAGATCTTGTTTTAAAACACAGCAATTTTGAAGATAGAATAAAAGACTCTGATTTTATAATTACAGGAGAAGGGGCTATAGATGAAGGATCTGCAAATGGAAAGGTTATTTCTGGAGTTGCAAAAATCTCTAAAAAATATAATAAACCAGTTATAGCTTTTTGCGGAAAAGTATCTGATAAATTAGATAATCTATATGAAATTGGAATCACATCTATTTTTAGCATAACAGATTCCCCAAAAACTTTAGAGGAAGCTTTAAAAGCTTGTGAAAAAAGCCTTATAAAAGCTTCTAACAATTTAGGTAGGCTTTTGCTTAGAGCATTTAATTTTTAATGCTCTAAGCAACTTAACTTACAATACTTGCAATATCCAAAAGCCTCTCTTCAATTTCATTCCAATCTTTTCCTAAATTTAATGTTCTAATTAAAATATAATTGCCACCTATTTTATGCTTTTTATTAAGTTCAATATCAGTGGTCGGATAAAGAAGCATGGCTAATTTTTTTCCCTTAAATAAGCTATTGTTTAAATATGTATAAATTTGATACATATTTTCCGATCTATATGTTACCTTTGTTCCAAAATTGCTCTTTGTAAAAATTTCTCCATAAAATTTAGTATCTATAATAAGCTGAGTATTGCTAGATTTGCATTCAACTACAATATCGGTTCTCATTTCAGGCAAATATTCTTGTGCATCAAGATCCTCAACATTCCAAGATATTTTAGGAGAATGAACAACATAATCATCTTTAGGTAAATTAAGTTTTAAAAAATTCAATACAAATTTTTCATAAAGTTTAGCCATATGGCTATCTTGAACGAATTTTAAAAATTTAACATCTTGTCCATTTTCATAGACTATTAACTCTTCAAATATAAACCTGCAAATATTGATTATAACTTTATAATTTTCATCGCTTCTCTTAAATAATAGTTTATTAAAAACTCTTTTAGTTAAGAGAATACTTGATATATCTTTTAAATGACTATTTATTTTTATAAGCTCAAGTCTTAAATTTTTATCAATTTCTTCATATTTAATGAGCATGCCAATGGTAGATTTTATGACCTGATTTAATAATATATCTTGGGACATTGAATCATAATTGCAAAATAGCTGTTTTTTTACAAAGGACATCTTTTGAATAGATTGTCCAATATTAATTCTTCCTTTAACACCATTCAAAGGCTCCTCAAAAGAATCGTATTCTCTCTTTAAATTTAAATGCTTTAATTTGTTTATGCTATGAATTAACATTTTACACATTAAATTATATATATTGTTAAACTCCTCTATTCCACAGAGCTCATACCCTTTTGGAAGCAGTATGTTAAATGAATAGCATAGCATGTAGTATATATTCTTTATAGGTATCTTATTTACAGAATTCATTGTTTTACCTCTTTGAAACGTATATTATATATTATTTTACAACTTTTAGACTATTATTGATATATTATTTTCATTGTATTATCATTAAAAAAGTAGTATTCAAAAAGTAAAGGGGAATTAATTATGAAATATACAAAATTTGGAAATACCGGGGCGAATGTATCTAGGCTTGGCTTTGGCTGCATGCGCTTTCCTTCAGTTGAAATAGATAAAAAACAACAAGTAGATGAAGATGCTGCCATTTCAATGCTTAGAAAAGGTTATGAGCTTGGTATAAACTATTTTGATACAGCTTATTTTTATCACAATGGCTTAAGCGAAGTTATTTTAGGAAAAGCTTTAAAGGGAATTTCTGACAAGGTATATGTATCATCAAAATCTCCAGGCCATTTAATAAAAAAACAAAGCGATTATAGAAAAATTTTAGAAGAGCAATTAAAAAGGCTTGATATCCCTCATATTGATTTTTATCATTTCCATGGAGTAAGCTATGAAGAATTTACTGAAATCGATGAGAAATATGGATGGTATAAAGAAGCTCTTAAAGCTAAAGATGAACGGCTTATAAATCATATTTCATTTTCATTTCATACAGCAAGATCGTTTGGAACAGAAGAAAAAACCGATGCAGAATCTGATAATATGATAAAATTAATAGATACAGGATATTTTGAAACTGTTCTTTGTCAATACAATGTTTTAGATCAAACCAATGCAAGGGCTATGGATTATGCAAAGAAAAAAGGCATGGGAGTTGTGGTAATGGGTCCTTTAGGTGGAGGCCGTATTTCTGGAATGCCTAAAGAAATAGCTGAAAAACTAAATATAAACGCAGCTGCCTCTGCAGAATTAGGCCTTAGATATGTGGCTTCAAACCCTAATGTGGACATAATCTTATCTGGCATGAGCAATGAAACTCAATTAACTGAGAATGTAGAATATGTTTCAAGAATCACTCCACTATCTGAAGAAGAATTAGAAGGCATTAAAAAAATGATGGAAGAAAATAGAAAGCTTTCAGAATTATATTGCACAGGTTGCAATTACTGCATGCCATGCCCTCATGGGGTTAATATCCCAACTATTTTTCAGCAAACAAATTATTATAAAGTATATGGAATAAAAGAATATGCAAGAAAAACTTATTCTGAAATAGGACTTGGATGGATAGAAGGAAAAAGAGCAGATGCTTGCACAGATTGTGGTTTATGTGAAACAAAATGCCCTCAACATTTAAAAATTCGTGAGCAATTAAAGGAATCTCATAAATTACTTGGATAAATTTAAGGGTCCATTTAGGACCCTATTTTATTTAACTTTCACATTATAAGAAACAACCTTAATAGCTTTGTTTTCACCTTCAAAAGATCTATAATATTTTAAAATTATTGTGCAATCTCCTTTAGCTACTCCTTTAAATGTAAAGGTCTGTTTGCCTCCTGCACCAATTAAATTGCTGTCTACCACATAATCATTTGAAACTAAGTTCAATATGCCTTTTTTTGAATAGCTTTCATACCAATAATATCCTGTAGTGGGATTTGATTCAAGTGTAACTTTCGCTAAATCTCCTACGTTTATGGTATTTTTTTTACCCTGCTCTAAAGCAACTGTTTTAGATTTATCGTTTAAAACTTTAACCTTGTAAACTATAGTCTTTGTATCAGCTTTAACTCCCTCAAAAAAGCGATAATACTTAAATGTCAATGTACAATCTCCACTTCCCATAGCTTTAAATATAAAAGTTCTAACTCCGCCTGCTCCAGGAATGTTATTTTTAGAGGCTTTAAAATCATTTGATACTAAATTTAAAGCACCAGTTTTTGAATATGTAACATACCAATCATATCCTGTTGTAGGATTTGATTCTAAAGAAATAGTAGCTACATCGCCTATGTTCAAATTATTAACCTTACTTTGAGACAAGGTAACAGTTTTGCTTGAAGATGATGCAAAGGTGACTTTGTTACTAGTGATGGCTATAATCATAGCAGCTAGCATAAAGAAAGTTATAGCATTAAATAAAATACATTTAACCTTTCCTTTCATAAATCTACCTCCTAAAATTTCAACATCTTTAAAGTTCTAGCATTTATACTAATATACAATAGTATTAATTATACTATAAGCTTTTGCGATAAATTATTCAATAACAATAATCTTAGATTTATCAGGTTCGTGAGGCTTCCCTTGGGTTTTAGCATACCCGATTAAAACACCTATTCCAAAGTCATATCCATTTTCAAATTTCAATTTCTTTTTAAATTCTTCAGCTTTTGGAGTCATAAAAGGAATGCCAGCCATTCCACAAATAACATTTCCAAGCCCTAGAGAAGTTGCTGCAAGTGCTATATTTTCACATACAATGCCACAATCCATTTGAGCAAACTGTTTTTCAGAGTTATCAACAGCAACTATTATCATGCAAGGAGCATTGTAAAATATAGCTCCACCTCTAGACATGATCCTTTCATATATTGACTTATCTTCCATGCTCTTTAAGAAGTTCATAGCTGCTTCTCCCATTTCACCTATAAGTTCTTTGTTTTTAACAACAATAATCCTCCATTTTTGAAGGTTCATTGCGCTTGGGGCCTCAATGGCAGCATTTGCAATAGTCATTAAATATTCATCAGATATAATATCAGATTTATAATCTCTACAAGCATAACGGGTGCTAATTGTTTTTAATGTTTCATTCATTTTAAAACATCCTTTCAATATAGGTTATATTTATTTTACATCAATGAAAATAATCTTCAATGAAAAATTAAATTTTAAATATTGATCACTTGCTCAATATGTGGTATTATTAATTTGATCAATTGCTCAAATCGATAAGGATGTGTATATGTATGAATATTTATTCTGAAAATAAAGAATTTTGGGGAAAAGCTATAAATATTCGCAAAAGTGTGAGAAATTATGAAAGAAAACCTGTTGATGAAAATACATTTAACCTTTTAAAAAAATTCACAGATAATATTGAGGTTCCGTTTAACCACAATGTGAATTTTAAATATTTCAAATCGGAGCCTGATTGTGCAATTGCAAATAATTTAAAAAAACCTCCTGAAGATATGCTTGCATTTGTTTCAAATACAGATTTATTATCTTTAGCGTCAGTTGGTTTTTTAGGTGAACTTGCAATTTTATATGCAACTGGCCTTGGAATTTCAACTTGTTGGTTTGGACATTATATATTCCAAGAAGTAGAAAGATTAGTGCCTCAATTAAATAAGAATGCAAAATCAAATTCTCCTAAATATGGCTATGGAAAAGAAGAAGTGGAAGGCAAAAGGGTAATATGCATTACTCCTCTTGGATATTATAGCCAAGATGGCCCAAGGCTACTAGATCGCCTAACAGAAAATATGATGAGCTATAAAAGAAAACCTATAGGTGAACGCTTAGAAGGAGTATCTGAAGAATCTTTACCCGAATCATTAAAATTTGCACTTAATTTAGCCAGAAAAGCTCCATCAGCAGCAAATACTCAGCATTGGAGGTTTAATGTATCAAGTGATTTTAAAACTGTAATTATTGCCAAGCCTTCTGGGTATACTCATATAAAATGGGAACACCCTGATGTTTGCGTTGGAGCATGTGCTGCACATTTTTTTGTTGGATTAAAAATGCAAAACATACCACTTAAAATAAATTTAACAAAAAATGTGGATAGAGCAATTTGGCAATTTAATTTATAAGGAGTTTTTCATGGATTTAAACATATGGGATGATATTAAAGATGCAAAAAAAGCAGCTATTATGAAAGCAGCTTTAAAAGAATTTTCTGAAAAAGGATATACAAAAGCTACAACTCGAAATATTTCTAAGGAAGCAAATGTAGCAAATGGGCTTATATTTTATTATTTTAAAGATAAAAAAACTTTATATTTAGAGCTTGCAAACCACCTTAGAAAGGTTATTTTTATAAATTTACAGACAACCACTCACGATGTTAAGGATTTTTTTGAAAGAATGAGGCAATTATGCATTGAAAAATTGACATTATCATCAAAATATCCAGATATATATAAATTTTTCCTAGAATTTATGAACTTATTTCCAAATGAATTCAAAGAAAATGGAAGGGAACTCCATTCTACCATATCATTTTTAGATAAAGATGAAGACAACTTATTATATGAAATAGCTGAAACTGCTTTATTTGGCATGACTACAAGAATAATTGAAAAATACCAAAAAGGTGAAATTTCAAATAGCGATTTATTTGATGTAGGAATGAGTAAGGCAGAAAAATATATAAATTTTTTCCAAACATATCATTGCTTATAATACAGTATTTAATACAATATTTTAGGTTATTATACTTAAGGCAAATTTTTACTTAACTAATCTCATTAGTAAAAAAAGGCTGCTGCGAAATTTATAAAATCAATTCTGCAACAGCCTCCGAATTTTTAAATAAAGTCTAAATTATTTGCTTTAGGAAATTTTTCAATAAATATTCTATTAGCCTCTTCTAATTTGACAATGTATTCAGCATATTCAGGGCTTAATTTTTTCATATTTTCAATGAATACTTCTTTATAACCGCTGTTTTTTTGAAAATCTAACATAGCATTTAAAAAATCAAAACTAGGAATGTTTTTAAATTCATCTGAAGTCCTAAAATCAATATATTCCTCAAAAAACTTTTGATTTTGCTCTAAATATTCATCAGTATTATTTAAAATCTCCAATATACCATTATGTTGAACTTCTGATAATTTAGCAATATCTATTTCATCTTTAAAAATTTCTTCCATATATTCAGACAGCTTTTCAGATATATGCATATCTAAGTTATTAAGATAAGAGACAATAGCATCAAAAGCATCTTTTTTTTCTTTTGTATCAATAGTTCCATTTAAGAATCTTCCAAAATGTAAGGATATGAATATGCCATAACTTCCTGGAAAGGCATAAGCGATTTGTTCTTTTATGGTAAACAAATCATTTTCATTGTTTTGCAGTTTTTCAAATTCTTCATCAATATTATATTTAGATATTAAATTATTCATACAATTATTAATTGCATTAAGAGCTTATCCCTAAATAACATCACATTTACGAAAAGCAATAAAAGCAAAGGCAAACATAAGTAGTCCTAAATAAGAAGCATCTGTTTTCTCAAATCGTATAAGTAACTTACGAAAGCGATTAACCCAAGAATGAC
>JAVBPD010000145.1:0-33513 GCA_031549885.1 Clostridiaceae bacterium | reverse complement strand
AGATAATTTGCCTCTCTTCTTTTGCTCTTTTTTCGCTCTCCTCTTGAGAAAGTGAACTAAGCATATATTCAGTAACCTCAACTTTGTGTAGTCTATAATTAGGTGATAAATCTATTCCACAGCAATTCATACATAAACTCCCTTAAAGTAATTCTTTGTTAATTATATACTTTAAAAAATTATTTAGAACAAATTTAAAATAAAAAAAAACTGAGAATAATCTCAGCTATTAAAGGAGGAACGAAAAAAAGTTTTCGTCTTGTATTTATTTTTTAAACTTAACTGCTATAAAATTATTATAAAAATAAAATGTGATAAAATTATTATGACAATATGAATGTTTTGAGATATTTTTTCATTAAAATATAATTTATTTAAAATTACATTATTTTTTCAAGAGATTGACTTAAATCTTCAATTAAATTTTCGCATTTATCAAGCCCAATGCAAATCCTCACAATTTTATTTTCGCCGCCATAAAATTCTAGTTGATCCTTTGTATATTTTAAATATGGCATTGTAGCAAGGCTTTCAAATCCTCCCCAACTCACTCCAATTTTAAAAAGCTTTAATCTATTTACAAAAGCTTTAGTTTCATCAACACTGCATTTTAAAGTGAAACTCATTAAACCAGTTGAAGCCATCATCTGCTTTTTAACAAGATCATATTGTGGGTGAGATTTAAGCCCTGTATAATAAACTTTTTCAACCTTTGAATGTGATTCTAAAAATTCTGCAATTTTCATAGAGCTTTCAACATGTTGTTTTAACCTAACTGGCAAAGTGCGAAGCCCTCTTAACACAAGCCAAGCTTCCATTGGTCCCATTATACCTCCTAAAAGCTCTCTTTCATTAGATGATATTTTTTTCATCAAATGCTCATCTTTGCATACAATTACACCACCAATTAAATCAGCATGTCCTCCCATATATTTTGAAAGAGTGTGTATGCTCATATCAATGCCAAGTTCAAGAGGCTTTTGATAAATTGGCGTACAAAAAGTATTGTCAATAGCTGTTTTAATGTTATACTTTTTAGAAAGGTCACTGACGCCTTTTATATCTTGAAGAGTCATCATAACAGAGGATGGGCTTTCGATATAAATTAACTTTGTATTTGGCCTTATTGCCTCTTCAAAATCAGAAATCTTATTGCCTTTTACATATGTACAATTTATATTAAATTTTGTAAGATAATTATCAATAAAAGTCTTTGCAGGTCCATAAACGTTTTTTATGCAAATCAGGTGATCATTTGCATTAAGGCAAGATAACATTGCAGAAGTTATAGCAGCCATGCCAGATGAAAAACATCTTGCCTCAGCTCCTCTTTCAAGCTTTGCAATTTTTTTTTCTAAAAGATCTACAGTTGGATTTGATACACGTCCATATATAAATTTACCCGAATCTTCATTAAAATTTAAATGATCTTCTACATTATTAAAAGTGTGTAGCGAAGTCATATAAATTGGTGGGACAATAGCATTTAAATAATTTGCATTTTCTTCTCCAAATTGTGTGCATATATATTCATCTGAATAATTTTTCATATTTTCCTCCATAAACTATAAATAGGCAGTATATTCATTATAATAAAATTAGATTTATTTTATTATATAGTAGAATTAAAGTCTAGGGTTTAAATGTATAGATATTCTTTTAAATATATTTCAATAAAATTTAACAATTTTATCACATTTTAGATTTAGAATAATTAAGAAGAGAAGATTAAAGCTGCATAGCAGATCTAACAACCATCCTTAAATTATACTGAGATAACATCTCAGTTTTTTTATTTAAAACATCAATAAACCATCAATAAATCTTAACAAAACCATCACATTTTAATTTTATAATAATTACATAACCAAGAAAAATAATAGTATTTAAGATAAATAGAAAAAATACTTTTTGGACCCTCCTTAAATAAGACTGAGATAAACTCTCAGTTATTTTTTTTTATTATTGAAAATATTGTTTTTCAATAATAAAATAGAGTTGGAGGATTATATGGACTTTAAAATAGAAACTGTTTGGCTTAAAAATGAAAATCAAAAAAATAAATTAATACAATTTTTAAAAAAATTTGATTTAAACTATGAAAATAATTTAGATTATTCGGTCATAATAAGGGATGATAAAGATAATATAATTGGATCTTGTTCAAAATCTAAGAATATAATTAAGTGCTTAGCAGTAAATTATGAATATAGAGGATATAACCTTTCTGCATCCCTTGTAAACAGCATTATAGATAAAATTTTTAACGATGGATACTCTCATTTTTTTGCATTTACAGAGGATAAAAATATAGAAATATTTCAGTCTTTAGGATTTAGTAAAGTTTTTAGTGCAAACGGCGTTTCTCTTTTTGAAAATGGCATTTATGGTATCTTAGAATATTTAAATAAATTATACAAAAAATACAATTTAGATGAGGATAAAAGGGGATCTTTAGTTATGAACTGCAATCCTATGACTCTTGGACATCTTCATTTAATAAAATATGCTTGTGAAAATAGCAGAGAGGTCCTCTTATTTGTAGTTGAAGAAGATAAGTCTATATTTTCATTTAAAGATAGAATAGAAATTATCAAAAATGCAACAAAGGATATTGATAATTTAAAAATCATAGAAAGCAGTGACTATATTATTTCTCAAGCAACCTTTCCAACTTATTTTTTAAAAGAAATAACTGATCAAATTAAGATTTACACAGAGCTTGATGTAAGTATTTTTGGAAAGTATTTTGCAAAAAAGTTAAACATAAATAGAAGATATGTAGGTAAAGAGCCATTTGATAATGTAACAAATTATTATAATTCTTCAATGAAGAAAATTTTGCCAACATATGGTGTTGAGGTTGTGGAAATAGAAAGGTTAAAAATCCACAATAAATTTGTAAGCGCATCTTTAGTGAGAAAATTAATCCATGATGACAACTTAGAAGAAGCTTATAAATATTTGCCAAAAGCCACTATAGAGTTTTTAAACTCTCAAAATGGTAAAAAAATAATTAATATTATAAAGCAAGGATAATATTATGGAAGATATATTAAATCAGAGAGAAAAAAGAGTTATGTTTCAAGAAGAACTTATGAAAAAATACAATATGCCACTTGTTTTTTTAAAAGTTAATTATCCAGGTTTAAATAAGGTAAATAATACTACAAAAGGCATAATTAAAAGTGCATTTTTGGATTTAAAAAAAATATTTATGGAAAAAATTTTCTTAAATGTTTATGAAGAAACTTTAGAAGGACCTAATTATACAGCTCTCATAGATTGTGATGAGCATGTTATAAAGATTATAGCAATAGAGTTTGAAGAAACACATCCTTTGGGAAGGCTAATTGATATTGATATATATTCTATAAAAAATTATGAAAACATTTCAAGAAGTTATTTTAATTTGCCACCTAGAAAATGTTATTTATGTTCTAAAGATGCTTTTATTTGTATGAGAGAACAAAATCATACAAATGAAGAGATAATAAATTATATTAACAATTCTTTTTATGATTATACCTGTGGGAGATGATTTGAATTTTATACAAGATTAGCGACACTTCAATAAAAATTGCTTCTATTGCAGTTAAATCGCTTATTTATGAGTTTAATCATATTCCATCATTAGGACTTGTATGTCCAACATCTCAAGGATCCCATGATGATATGGATGTATTTACTTTTATAGATAGCACAGCTTCTCTTATTAAGCCATTTATTTTGTGTGCTGAAGCTGGGTTTAAAGATGTAAGCTATAAAGGGTTATTTCAAAATATAAGGGAAATTGGGATTTTAGGTGAAAAAGAAATGTTTATCTCCACTAAAGGGGTAAACACTCATAAGGGAGCTCTTTTTATTTTGGGTATATTATGTGCTGCTATAGCAAGATGCCTTTATGAAAATAAAAGCTTTAATGATATAAGTAATATTATTAAATTAATGACAAAAGGTATTTGTGAAAATGAATTGGAATCTTTAGATATAAATAATAAAAAAACATTAACACATGGTGAAAGAATATATTTAAAAAATAATGTAAAAGGCATTAGGGAAGAAGCAGAAAAAGGTTTTCCTATTATATTTAATCATTCTTTAAAAGCTTTTAATGATTTTTCATATAACTCTATGAATGATAGATTAGTTTATACACTAATTGTAATTATGCAATATTGTGTTGATACAAATATCATATTTAGAAATGGAATAGATTGTTTAAGCATTATACAAAATAAGGCTAAAAATATAATAAGCTGTTACGATTTTTCAAAACAATCCTATAAAAATGCTGTTGATGATTTAAATATATATTTATTAGAAAATAAGATAAGCCCAGGTGGTAGTGCAGATATTTTAAGTGCTACTGTATTTATAAATGAAATTAAAACTAAAATATTAGGAGATGGAAAATGATAAAAAGATTAAGCCCAAAGGAAGCAAAAAAAATTATGGATAGCGAAGAAAGCTTTAAGTTAATTGATGTGAGAAATTCAGATGAATATAAAAAATCTCATATTAAAGGAAGCAAATTAGTTCCACTTGATGTAGTTAAAAACAATATTGAAGATGAAGCTCCAGATAAGGATGAGAAAATATTGGTTTATTGTAAAAGTGGAATGAGGAGCAGTGCAGCCTGCAGGGTTTTAGATGAATTAGGATACACCAATATATATAACCTTGGTGGCATTATGGATTGGCCTTATGAGGTAGAAAAATAGTGTAAAATTACTTAATAAATCAGCTTAAAAGAGAAAGTGTCATTTTGTGCTTTCTCTTTTAATAATATTAGTTGGGAATTTTAAACATTTATGTTATAATGTAAAAGATTTTATGGATTTATATAAATTATCTAAAGTAAGAAGGTGATGAGATGTTAGAATCCATATCAAAGAACAAAAAAGGTATAGTTTATATTTTAGTTTCAGCATTTTTATTAGCAGTTGGTCAGTTATTTTGGAAATTATCTGGTGCTGCCTTAAATTTTGAAATGATAATTGGATTTTTATGTTATGGCATTGGCGCTATAACTATGGTTATAGCTTTTAAATTTGGAAGCATGTCAGTACTTCATCCAATGATGAGCATGAGCATATTTTTTAGCATTTTATTTGGTTATTTTGTTTTAAAAGAACCTATTACTATTCCAAAAATACTAGGCGCTTTATTAATATTTTTTGGAGTGATTTTTATTGGTGGTGGTGATGAAGTTTCATGATGTACTTATTGATTATACCTATGACTATAATCTCTTCATTTGCAGCTTTTTTTCTAAAAAAATCAACAAGTGAGACCTCAGGGTTTATAAATTTATTAAAAAATATATATTTTTACATAGGTGGATTTTTATATTTTTTAGCTATGGTAGTAAATATAATAATTCTAAAAACAGTTCCATATTCAGTATGTATGCCACTTGGAACAATTAATTATGTGTGGACCATGTTAATCTCATATAAATTTTTAAAAGAAAAAATAACAAAAAAGAAAATCCTAGGTGTATTTTTTATAATCCTTGGATGTGTAGTTATTGGAATTTCCAGTATAAACAAATAGGAGGGTAACCATGAAAGTTAGAAAAGCAGTTATACCTGCAGCAGGGCTTGGTACTAGGTTTCTACCTGCAACTAAGGCTCAGCCAAAAGAAATGCTACCTATAGTAGATAAGCCTACTATTCAGTACATAATAGAAGAAGCTGTAGATTCTGGAATAGAGGAAATACTTATAATATCAGGTAGAAATAAACGCTCTATTGAAGATCATTTTGATAAATCTTTTGAGCTTGAAAGAGAGCTATTGGACCAAGGAAAAGAAGATCTTTTAAAAGAAATTGAAAAGATTTCAAATTTAGCAAATGTTTATTATATTAGGCAAAAAGAGCCTAAAGGACTTGGTCATGCAATAGGATGTGCAGAAACCTTTGTTCAAAATGAGCCATTTGCAGTTTTATTAGGTGATGACATTGTAGATAGCAAAACACCATGTTTAAAACAGCTTGTGGATTGCCACAGGCAATATAAAACTTCAATAATTGGGGTGCAAGAGGTTCCTAAAGAAGATGTAAGTAAATATGGAATTGTTGAAGGCAAATTCATTGAAGATAATGTATATAAAATAAACAATTTAATTGAGAAACCTAAATTAGAAGAAGCGCCATCGAATATTGCTATTTTAGGAAGGTACATAATTAACCCTGGTATATTTGAAGCTCTTAGAAACACAAAACCTGGGAAAAATGGAGAAATTCAGCTTACAGATGCTCTTAAAATTTTAATGGATCAAGAAGCTATGTATGCTTATTGCTTTGAGGGAAGAAGATATGATGTTGGAGATAAACTAGGTTTTTTAATTGCAACTGTGGACTTTGCGCTTAAAAGAGATGATCTTAGAGATGGATTTACCGATTATTTAAAAAATATATTGAGAAAATAGTGGTTTTATCCACTATTTTTTTTAATCTGTTTAAAAATGTAATTTAACTTATTTTGAAAAATTAGCCAAAAATTTTATTATAAATTTAGTGTTGATAGTAGTTTATTATATAACAAATTTATAGTATATTATTATAGTAGGATATATATACAGTAAAATAGTCCATGAAAAAGAGGTGATATCCATGATTAATAGTAAAAAGGGAATATTATTATTTGTTGGAATAGAAAGTATTATTTTGACAGCATTTTCTACTTTTCTCACTATTGTTTATGCTGATTCTTCAAAGAACTTATTTTTACTTGTTAAAAATAATTCGATTTTTATTTTAGTGATGTTTATGATAGTTTTTATACTTTATTTGCAAATAAATTCAGTTATGGCAGAGCCTGATAAAGAAAATATAAATAATGATCATAGATTAACTGTAGCTGGATTTTTAGTGCTTGTAATAACATCATTTACAATATTGTTCTATGTTTATCAAAGAAATCAATCTATATTTCCTACAATGGCACAAGAATTAAATGAAACTACTAATGAAATAAATACTTCAAGTATTGCCGAATTAACAAAGGATTATAAATATGCAAAAGAATATATAACATTTGAAACTCTCAAGTCTTTAAATGAAAAGGAAATTGGTTTAATAAGAAATGAAATATATGCCAGAAATGGGTATATTTTCAAAGATGAAATTATCAATAATTATTTTGAGGAGAAAGATTGGTACAAGCCTAATTCAAGTTATAGTTACGATTTATTAAATGATGTTGAAAAAGGAAATTTAGTAATTATAACTTCTTATGAAAAAAGCAATGGATATAGTAATGATTTTACTTCTTATGATGAAGATTATGCGACTACTTCAAATGCTGACAATACATATAATTGTCCTGAGGATTATAAATATGATAAAGAATATATAAAGGAATCATTTTTGAAAAGCCTCACAAAAGAAGGAGTGGAGATTTTAAGGAATGAGATATTTGCAAGGCATGGATACATTTTTAAAAATCCTAAACTAAGTTATTATTTTTCTGCTCAAAGCTGGTATAAAGAGGATCCCAATTATAATGACAATATGCTTAATGAAATTGAAGTAGCTAATATTCAAATAATAGTTAATCATGAAAAAAAGATGGGATGGAATTAAAGAGGGGTAAAATAAACTACCCCTTTTAAAGTGCCCTTCCAATCATTAAAGACATATCTATTGTTATTTCATTTAAATTTGATTTTATTATTTTACTTATCATATCTTCGGTTATTTTCCATGCAAGTGGAGTCATCCTTATGAGAAGTAAAAGATCCTCATCTGTAATTTTAAATTTATATGATATATCTTTAACATCAATTAGTTTAAATTTATCATTAAAATGTTGAACCACTTGCTCATTTGAATAATTTTCCTTATCAGTTTTTTCATAAATTATTTCTCTTAATTCGTGTAAATGCAATTCATTTGGCACTATTTTAATTAAAATGCCATTCTCTTTTAAAAGCCTTTTAAATTCACCGTAATTTGAAGGAGATAATATATTTAGTATTATATTAAATGATTTTTCTTTAAATGGGGTATTTGATAGATCTCCTACAGTCCATATGATATTTTGATATTCCTTTGATGCAATGAATATAGCTTCTTTTGAAATATCTAAACCGACAGCTTTATATAATTTTAAGTCTAAACTATTCATAATTTCTGATAAATTGGATCCTTCACCACAACCAGCATCTAATATCATTACTTCATTTAAGCTATTAGAATAATTTAATATTATTTCCTCTATTAATTTAGTCGCCTTGCTAAATAACCCCTTTTTACAAATTTTATTTCTTGCTTCAAATAATTCCTTGCTATATTCCACTTTAAGCTTATTGCTTGTTAGAAGATTTATATATCCATTTTTAGATAAATCAAATCCGTGATTGTTTTGGCATTTAATAGAATTATCATTTAAATTTAAAAAATTTCCGGTGCATATGGGACAAGAAAAGATGTCAATATGCTCATTTATGAGTTTCTTAGCGCAATCAATTTTTTTCATATGGGATTTATCTCATTGTGCTGCCAGTAGGAAGTTCACCTTCAATAGTAGCTACAAACAATTTTGAATCATCATCACTTGATGCTGCAAGTATCATGCCTTGTGATAATTCACCTCTAAGGGTAACAGGTTTTAAATTTGCTACGAGTACAATTTGTTTTCCAATGAGATCTTCTGGTTTATAAAATTGTGAAATGCCAGATATAACTTGCCTTTCTTCTCCAGCTAAGTCTACTTTTAATTTTAAAAGCTTTTTAGCACCTTTAACAGGTTCGCAGGCCTTAACCTTAGCAATTCTTAAATCAATTTTTTCAAAGTATTCTATTGTGATTTCTTCTTTTAATGGAGTCATAGCCTTTTCTTCTTTAGGCTCATCTTGTTTAGGTTTTTCCTCTTCTAATTCTTTAAGCTTCTCTTTTACATCAATTCTAGGAAATAGGATTTCACCTTTATTTATTTTTACATTTGGTTTTGTTCCATTAAATTCATTAAGGGAGTCAAAATCTAATTTGTCAATATTAAATTCGTTATTGATTTTATAAGAGGTTTCAGGTAAAAATGAGCTTAATAAAATTGATACAAATCTTAAAGCTTCCGATAAATTATAAAGAACACTTCCAAGCCTTTCCTTTTTATCTTCATTTTTTGCAAGTACCCATGGAGTTGTTTCATCGATATATTTATTTGCTCTTCTTATCAAATTCCAAATAGCTTCTAATGCTTCAGGTACTCTTAATTTGTCCATATATTCATTGACCTTTTTTGGAGTTTCTAGCGCAAGATTAATTAATGAATCATCAATTTCTTCCATGCAAGAAGGGTTTGGTATAATTCCGTTAAAATATTTAAAAATCATTGCAGACGTTCTTGAAACTAAATTTCCAAGATCATTTGCAAGATCTGAATTTATTTTATTTATAAATGTTTCATTTGTGAAGTTGCCATCTTGACCAAAAGGAATTTCCTTTAATAGATAATACCTAATAGCATCCTTTCCAAAATGCTTTTTCAAAACAAGAGGATCTACCACATTGCCTTTGGATTTTGACATTTTATCTTCGTTAAATAATAGCCATCCATGGCCAAATATTTGCTTTGGAAGTGGAAGCCCTAGTGCAAATAAAAGTATAGGCCAATATATTGTATGGAATCTAAGTATATCTTTTCCTATTACATGAATGTCAGCTGGCCAATATTTGTTGAATAAACTTAAATCATTACTTCCATATCCTAAAGCAGTTATATAATTTGCAAGTGCATCTATCCAAACGTAAATAACATGCTTGTCATTAAATGGAACTTTAACTCCCCAATCAAAAGTTGTCCTTGAAACACATAGATCTTGAAGCCCTGGCTTTAAGAAGTTATTTAACATTTCATTTTTTCTTGATTCAGGTTTTATAAAGTCTTTATTATCTTCTATATATTTAATCAACCTATCAGCATATTTGCTCATTCTAAAGAAGTATGCCTCTTCTTTTGCTTTTTCAACAGGTCTTCCGCAATCTGGGCATTTTCCATCTTTTAATTGAACTTCAGTCCAAAATGCTTCATCTGGTGTACAGTACCAACCTTCATATGAATCTAAATATATATCGCCTTGATCATAAAGCTTTTGAAATATTTTTTGAACGCAAGCTTTGTGATAATCATCAGTGGTTCTTATGAATTTATCGTACTTAATATCTAATTCTTCCCATAGATTTTTGATTTCATCAACTATTCCATCGATATAGACTTTTGGAGCTAAGTTTTTTTCTTCTGCAATTCTTTGAAGCTTTTGACCATGTTCATCTGTTCCTGTTAAAAACATTACATCATATCCAGTTAACCTTTTAAATCTAGCAATTGCATCACATACTACAGTTGTGTAGGTATTTCCTATATGAAGTTTGTTTGAAGGATAGTATATTGGTGTTGTAATATAAAATGTGTTTTTCATATTTTCCTCCTTAAAAAAACCTCTATGTATTAAAATACATAGAGGCGATATTAACGCGTTACCACTCTAATTCTCTTTTTCCTCACGAAAAAAGACTCAAAATAAGTGACTGACATCACTTTGCACTATAACTTGTGCTTTTAAGTTCTTGCTTAAATTATTTCAGCAAGAATGCTCCAGAACCATGTTCGTGTATTTTAACAATGTGAACTTTCACCTAGTTTCACTCTCTTTAATTGCCTTCATACAGTACTCTTTCTATCATAGCATAAATATAAATTAAAAAAACATTGCTTATGTAAATAAGCAAGATATCTATTTTAATGGATTTATTTCATCAATTACATCTATTTCATTTTCTGATTTTTCATTAGATTTATTTTCTTTTTTATTGTATATTTTTTCAAATGCCAAATAAGTAGCTACACAACTTCCTATGGTAAATAATGATAAAAAAGCATTTTTAACAAGTTTTCTCATAATAAATACTTCCTCCATATTTATTTATATTATATATAATATCATTAAGATTTCATATATTCAATGTATTATTTATTATTGACTGGTAATTATTTTTTATGCCTAATTAATATTATATTGTATATTTTAAACTTTGAGTTAAAATTAAAGAAGAATGATTTTTAAGAGGTAGTATAATGAGTTTTAAAAAGAAATTGGATAATTACTTATATTATTATAAGTATCATACCATAATAGGATTAATAATAGTTTTATTAGCATCTTATTATTATTTTACGGCAAGCGGTAATAAACAATCAGATTTTAATATAGTTTTATTTTCTATTAATAATCCCTTTGCTGATTTAAATATTAAACAAGATTTGGATGATTTAATAGTTAGCGATAAAAATAAAAAGGAAGTGAAGATTTCTTTTTTGCCTTTTGATGTAAGTGATCAAAACTCTCAAGCTTCTATGATGTCTTTTCAGGCACTTGCAGTTTGGGTTTCAGCACAAGATGTTGATATTTTAATGGCCAATGAAGAAATTATAAAAAATTATTCTATAGATGAGGAAGGTAAAAGTACATATACCTTTGTTCCTTTAAACGAGTATAAAATTGATTCTGTTAAGTCATTAGAAGATAATGATAAAAATAAAATTGCCCTCTTGGTTTCTGATTTAAAAAGATTAAAAAATATTGAGTTTTTTGATAAAGATTTATATATTTCAATTGTTTCAAATGGAAAAAATAAAGATAAAGCTGAAAAAGTAATAAATTATTTGCTAAATTAAACAAAACTTTTTTATGAATTTTCCCACCGTTTACAGGTGGGAATTTTTAACTACATATTTTCTTCTTTCTCTTTCATATATTTTATGAGTTCTTCTATTTTAGGACCGCATCTTCTTCCGCTGCATCCACTGTTTCCTGAATTTGTCTCAAGCCAAACTTTTTCTAAAGTGTCTGCTCCATTTAATATTGCTTTTTTTATTGTTGCTCTTGAAATTCCTTTGCACAGACAAACTTTTGTCAATTTATCCATAATTTCATTTGATATTTCTGTCATAAAGTGCTCCTTTATCTTTTCTACAATTATACATAAGTAATATATTTATTTCAATTAGGCAATAATAATTATCTGTAAAAACATTACTATAAGGAGTTTTTAGTATGAAAATTTTTAAAATAAAAAAAACAATTAATATATTGCTAATTTTTTTGATTTTAATAAACATCTCAGTTAAGGCAATAGATGGATATAGAGTACAAGACGTTTATGCAAATGATAACAATAAGATAGTATTTTTAACTTTTGATGATGGTCCTAGTAAAAATACTAGTGCAATATTAGATATATTAAAAGATTACAAAATTAAAGCAACTTTCTTTGTTTTAGGAGTTGAAATTGAAAAGAATCCAGATATACTAATAAGAATGTACAAAGAAGGCCATTCAATTGGAAACCATACTTATTCCCATCTTACAAATGTGAATCAATGTACACCTGAAAATTTTATAAAAGATTTAGAAAAAAATAAGGAGTTAATAAATGAAACATTAAAGGTGGATTTAAACGTAAATTTAATAAGATTTCCTTATGGAAGCACATCAAAGAAATATATTAATAAAAAGCTTTATGTTGAAAAATTAAGAGAATGCAATTTAAAAGCGATAGATTGGAATGTAGACTCTAAAGATAGCATTGAAAGAAATCCTAGTAAAAACTTTATAATGAATAAAATAATTGAACAAAGTAAAAATAAAACTAGAATTGTGCTTTTAATGCACGATTCTGTTTCTAAGAAAAATACTGTTAGTGTTTTACCAGAAGTTATTGAATACTTTTTAAATAACGGGTATTCCTTTGAAAAGATAGCATCTGAGCAAGATTAGCATTTTTTTTAAAATTTAAGTGTGTTTTTTCCTGTTTTATGAAATTTGCCATTGAAGTATTAATGTGTTACCCTAAAATTATAAGTATAAATTAAGTATTATTTCCTCCAAGAAAATATATTTTACTTATAGAAAAAAATAAAAGTTTTATTAAAATTCACTTTATTTTCACCAAAATTTCACAATATGAATATATACTTATAAGAAAATCTAACTTATTTATATTTGAAAGGATGAGTTTCTTTATGAGAAAGGCAATGGGAAGTTTGCTATTATGCATTTACTTGTCAAGTACTCCACAACATTGCAATGACAGCTTGAGTATGATTACATTAAATGAACTTGTGAAAAACAAATATATTGTTTCTGCTGTAAAGAAGAGAAAAGATGAATTGGAGAAAGATTTAAATTACAAGATAACTTCGTTAATTGGAAAAATTGATTATAATATGTTTAGATTGAAATCGCTATTTAATATACAGAAAAAATTATTTGAAAAAGTTAAAACTGCTATGGGACTAAAAGCAAAATCTAAAGAGTCCCTTACAACTGAACAGATGGATAGTTATCGAAATTACATAAATACTTATGTAGATAACAAAGAAAATATTGAACTAAATATGAATAAGATAAGTTTTTGTAATGAGATTTCTGATGTTAAAAAAGAATTGTTTAAAAATGAGATAAATTACAGTAAGGTTTATGGTAACTTTTACAAGATAAACAAAATACACGAAAAATTAATTAACTTGTTAGATGATATAATTTTTAAGGGAAATAAAGCTTTAACGGTTCTTGCATAATTTAAAATAATGGAGATAATTTCTCCATTATTTTTTTGTAAAATTTCTGCCAAAAATGTTTAATTTTTTTTAAAAATACTAATACTAAACATAGAAAAATATAAATTTTCATATATGGACAATAATTTTTTTTTATTATATAATTAAAAAAGTAGAAATTAATAAAATTTAATAATTTATTTAAAATATATTTGTTAGAACTGAAGTCTAGGAGGACAATTATGATCAAAAAATCATTTAAATTGATGATTTGCGCATTATTATCCCTTACATTTATTATATCTCCTGTAATGGTTAGTGCATCAGACCCAAATAAAATTAAGCAAGCTGAAGATGATATAAATAAAGCTAAGTCAGATATTGAAAATTTTGATAAAGATATTCAATCGGCCACAGATTTAATAATGAAGACAGATGATGCTATTTCAAATTTGACGCTTACTATAAATGATAATAAAAGTAAAATTGAAGAATTAAACAGTGAAATTACCAAAAAACAAGCATTGGTATTTGAAGCTCATGAAGAAACTGTAAATGCTGTAGATTTATTTAAAAATAGAGCAGAGGAAATATATAAATTTGGCAACAACAATTATGTAGAAGGCTTAATTACATCTCATGGTGTTGAAGATTTTATACAAAAGCTTAGCTATATTAATAAGGCAATTAGCATAGATAAACAATTAGTGCAAAATTGCGAAACCACTGAAAAAAATTATAATGATAAAGTCAATGAACTTAAAGATGTTTTAAGAGAACAAGAGAATTTAAAAAGTGCAAATGAAATAAAAGTTGATGAGATGAATACATACAAATCACAACAAGAAAAAAACATTCAGGAACTTGAGGGTAAAAAGAAAGCTAGCTCTAATTTAATTACTGAGTCAGAGCTAGTTATTGATCTTAGTAGGTATAATATTGACTATTCGCCTAATAGAGGAGGAGAAGACCCTGACCCAGTTTCTCTGGCATTATCTTTTGTAAATAAAACTCCATATGTTTGGGGTGGTACAACTCCTGATGGTTTTGATTGTTCTGGCCTTGTAGTGTATTGTTATAGAAATGCTTCTGGTTTAATTCTTCCAAGGACTTCTGAAGTACAACAAACTGTTGGTACTGAAATTTCCGAGCAAGATCTGCAACGAGGCGATTTAGTATTTTATGGCAACCCAGCTCATCATGTAGGTATATATATTGGAGAAGGCATGATGGTTGATGCCCCATATACTGGTAGAAACGTAAGCGTTGAACCTATTCATGTATATAGTGATTACAGTGGAGCAAAAAGGGTAAAATAGATTTTCTAAGAGGTTATCCGATAGATTGGGTAACTTTTTTCTTGAATTTAGGGGAGGGACTTTATGGCAAAGAAGAGAGAATTTGGAGAAGGCCCTATTTATTTAATTACAAATTATATATTCTGGTTTGTGCTTTGTAATTTGTATTTTATTGTTTGTACATTGCCATTTGTTATTTATGTTGTACTCACCTTTATGCTAAAGGATCCATATGGAACCTTTAAGGATACTTGGCTAATTTTATTTTTGCTATCATTGCTAGTGGGACCTGCTCTTGCTGCCTCATATAGCACCATGGGAAAATTAATAAGAGAAAAAGATTTAAATGTGACAAAGGATTATTTTAAATACTATAAGATGAACTTTAAACAAAGCTTTATAGTATGGGCAGTTCAAATGACTGTTAATTGTTTATTATATGTAAACATGTCATTTTACTCTCAATTTGAAATTGGAACATATATAAAACCTGTAATTTTAACGATAGGAATAATTATAAATGTTCTATTAATAGTTGCACTTCCTATTTTGTCAAGATTTTATTTTAATTTTAAAGATCTGCTTAAGTGTGCGTTTTATTATGGGATTAAAAAGTTTTATGTGACAATGGGAACTATAGTAATATTTATAATTGCATTTATTATTATTTCTTATATACCACAGCTTATTTTATTTGTTTTTAGCATGATTAGTTATTCAGTTATGGTTATATTTAAACCTGTGTTAAATGAAATCGAGAAAACGCTTAAAAAGGCTTAGGATAACCTAAGCCTTTAAACTATTTAAGTCCAAATCTCTTATTAAATTTATCAACTCTACCGCCGGAATCGATAAATTTCTGCTTACCAGTGTAAAATGGGTGGCATTTAGAGCATATTTCAACTTTTAACTCTTTTTTTACTGATCCAGTTGTAAAAGAGTTTCCACATGCACACTTTACTACAGCATCATGATAGTAATTTGGATGTATGCCTTCTTTCATGATTTTCACCTCTTTATACTAATGCGATTGACGTTAAAATTATATCATGGCTTTTAATTGAAAGTCAATTAATTATTCTATATAATTGACTATAGATATCTAGTATAGGATTAATAGGTGAATTAAATGAGTAAATTGTATTTTAGATACGGTGCAATGAATTGCGGCAAATCAACTAATCTTTTGCAAGTAGCGTTTAACTATGAAGAAAGAGGCATGAAGGTAATAATAATTAAGCCTAAAATTGATACAAAAGGAAGTGATTCTGTAGTATCTAGGCTTGGTCTAAAAAGAAAAGTTGATATGTTAATTGAACATAGCGAAAACATATTTAACCGAGTTGAAAATTTTATAAAGGATAATGGTAAGCTGCATTGTATATTAGTTGATGAAGTTCAATTCTTTAATAAGGACAATGTAGATGATTTATTTAAAATATCAATAATTATGGATATTCCTGTTATTTGTTATGGTTTAAGGACAGACTTTTTAATGAATGGTTTTGAGGGCAGCGAGAGGCTTTTATTAATAGCGCATAGCATAGAAGAGTTAAAAAACATATGCATGTGTGGTAAAAAGGCTATATTTAACATACGGAAAATTAATGATAAATATATATTTGAAGGAGATCAGGTTGTTATTGATAGCGAAAATAATATTGAATATGAGGCAGTATGTGGACAGTGCTATTTAAAATTGAAAGGGGTTATTAAATGAGCGATAATAAAAAACAACCAATTGTTGGCGGGCAAGCTGTTATTGAAGGTGTCATGATGAGGGGGAAAAATGGCATTGCTACAGCTGTTCGGAAGAAAAGCGGTGATATAAGCATCGATTTTGAACAATATATTCCTATAAGCAAAAGGAATAAATTTTTCTCCCTTCCTATTATAAGGGGATTTTTAACATATATTGATTCACTAGTAGTTGGAGTGAAAATATTAAATAAAAGTGCAGATGCTTTTGAAGAATATGATACTAATGAAGAACCCTCAAAGTTTGATTTATTTCTTGAAAAGTTATTTAAGGATAAATACAATGAAATAGTTGTTGGCATATCACTTGTAATATCATTAGTTTTAACTTTAGGTATTTTTTATCTTTTGCCTAATTTTATTACAAATGCATTTACAAAGATTGGAATAACAAATAGCATAGCCTTAAATGTCATTGAGAGCATAATAAGAGTTTCAATATTAATTGGATATTTATCAGTTATATCTATGCAAAAAGATGTAAAAAGATTATTTAAATATCATGGAGCAGAACATAAAACAATTTTTTGTTATGAAAATAATGAAAAGTTAACTGTTGAAAATGCAAGAAAATATACAACTCTTCATCCAAGATGTGGAACTAGCTTTATATTTGTCGTGTTTTTTGTAAGCCTTGTGGTTTATTTATTCTTAGGCTGGCAACATGGAATTATGAGAATTGTATCAAGATTGCTGCTCCTTCCATTAATATCAGGAATATCATATGAATTAATCAGGCTAATGGCATCAAAAGAAAATGTTTTTTTAAAGGCCATTGCTTTTCCAGGGTTAATGTTTCAAAAAATAACTACAAAAGAACCAAGTGACGATATGCTTGAAGTTGCAATTGCAGCTTTAAAGAAAGCAGAAGGTATTGAATATGAAGATGACAATAAGCAAATTATTGAGCATAAGTTACAAGAAGCTCTCTAGTGCAGGAATTGAAAGCTACATGCTAGATTCTCAAATTATTTTAGCATTTTTATTAAATAAAAATAGAATATACTTGCATATAAATAAATTTGACGAGGTTTCAGAAGAAATAGAGAAAAAGTTTAATGAGTTAATAGAACTTAGAAGTACAGGTTACCCTGTAAAATATATAACTAAATCCTGCGAATTTATGGGAATGACATTTCATATAGAAGAAGGCGTTTTAATTCCTAGAAATGATACTGAAATATTAGTTGAAGTTGTCATTAATAAAATAAAAAAAGAAAATTTAAAAAATATATGCGATGTTTGCTCAGGAAGCGGAGTTATTGGCATTTCACTTATGAAGGAAATAAAAGATTTAAATGTACAAATGTTTGATATGTCAGATAGAGCATTAGAAGTGTCAAGAAAAAATGCTAAAAAATTAAATGTTATAGATAATGCTTTAATTGTCAAAAGCAATCTGTTAAACTATGCTTTGGAAAATGGTGTTAAATATGATTTAATAGTTTCAAACCCTCCATATATTAAAAGTAAAGAAATACAAAACCTTATGAAAGATGTTAAGGATTTTGAACCAGTTTCGGCCTTAGATGGAGGGGAAGATGGGCTTTGTTTTTATAGGAAAATTACTAAGGAAAGTATAAGCTGTTTAAATGAAAATGGATTTTTGTGTTATGAAATTGGATATGATGAAAGGTTTGATGTGATCAATATACTGAAAGAAAATGGATTTAAAGATATTGAATGTTATAAAGACCTGAGCAATTATGATAGAGTTGTGCTAGGGCGCTACAAAACTTAAAATTTACATTGGAGTGGAAATAAATAATGCTATTAGAAAAATTAGAATTTTTAGAAAATAAATATGAAGAATTATCCATGAAAATTAGCGATCCATCTGTAATGGAAGATCAAAATGAATGGAGAAAATTGTGCAAAGAACATTCTGACCTTGAAGAAATAGTTGGTAAATACAGAGAGTATAAAACTTCTTCAAATGATTTAAAATCTGTAAAACAAATGCTTGAAACAGAAAATGACAAAGAAATGCGTGAAATGTTAAACGAGGAATATAAAATTTGTGAAGATAAAATAGAAAAGCTTGAAAGTGAATTAAACATATTGCTTCTTCCTAAAGATCCAAACGATGATAAAAACGTATTTGTTGAAATTAGAGGCGGAACTGGTGGGGATGAAGCTGCTTTGTTTGCTTCAGATTTATTTAGAATGTATACAAGATATGCTGAAAGGCAAAACTGGAAATATGAAGTAATGAGTTTAAATGAAACAGATATAGGTGGATTTAAAGAAGTTGTATTTATGATTAGGGGAAATAAAGTATACTCTAAACTAAAATATGAAAGCGGAGTGCATAGAGTTCAAAGGGTTCCAGAAACAGAGTCAAGCGGTAGAGTTCACACATCAGCATCTACTGTAGCAGTTTTACCTGAAGTTGATGAAGTTGATGTTCAAATAGACCCAAATGATTTAAGAATAGATGTATACAGATCTTCAGGCCATGGTGGCCAAAGTGTAAACACAACTGATTCAGCTGTTAGGGTTACCCATATTCCATCTGGTATTGTAGTTGCATGTCAAGATGAAAAATCTCAACTTAAAAACAAAGACAAAGCAATTAAAATTTTAAGAGCAAGATTGTTTGAAAGAGCAGAAGAGGAAAGAGCAAAGTCCATAGCATCTGATAGAAAGAGCCAAGTAGGTTCAGGGGACAGAAGTGAAAGAATAAGAACTTATAATTTTCCTCAAAGCAGAGTTTCTGACCATAGAATTGGACTTACACTTTATAAATTAGATTCGTTTATGGATGGAGATCTTGATGAAATGATCAATGCTCTTATTGCAACAGATCAAGCTGAAAAATTAAAAAAATTAGGTTAAATAAATAGAAATAACTTCTCTATTTGGAGAAGTTATTTTAATATCCATTGGGAGAAAAAAATGGAAACTAAAATATTTTTAATGAATGAAAACAATATTAAATATGAAGAAATTGAAGAAGCAGCAAGTGCAATTAGAGAAGGAAAGCTTGTGGTATTTCCTACAGAAACAGTTTATGGCATTGGAGCAAATGCACTTGACAAACAAGCTATTAAAAAAATATACGAAGCTAAAGGCAGACCTTCAGATAATCCGCTCATTATACATATTAAAAATATAGATGATGCTAAATATTTAGCAGAAGAAATACCTAAAAAAGCTAAAAAACTAATGGAGAAATTTTGGCCTGGCCCATTAACTTTAATACTTAACAAATCAAGTTTGGTACCATATGAGACCACTGGAAATTTAGAAACAGTTGCCATTAGATTTCCTTCAAATAAAATTGCCTGTGCTCTTATAGAAAAAGCTGGAGTTCCGATAGCTGCACCTTCAGCAAATTCATCTGGAAAAATAAGTGGCACAACTTTAGATATGTGCGTTAAAGATTTCAATGGAAAAGTGGATTATATCATAGGAAAAGAGGACTCAAAGGCAGGTCTTGAATCAACAGTATTAGATTGCACAGTAGATCCTTATTGTATTTTAAGGCCAGGCGTTATTACACTTGAACAATTAAATGAAATAGATGAAGAAATATATTTAGATAAAAGCATATTAGAAAATAATGAACAAATAAGACCTAAATCTCCAGGTATGAAATACAAACATTATGCACCAAAGGCTGATTTAAGAATAATAAAAGGAGATTCTTTAAAGGTTTCAGAGTATATCATTAAAGTCTCAGAAAAACTTTTATTAGAAAATAAAAGCATAGGCATAATGTGCACAGATGAAACATATCATCTATATAAAAAATTTAAAAATGTAGTTTCTCTTGGAAAGATGACCGATGAAAAGCAAATAGCTAGCAATCTATTTAAGACATTAGATTATTTTGACTCAATTGGTGTTGATATTATTTTTTCTGAAACAATTGAAGAAAGCAATATTGGGCTTGCAATAATGAATAGATTAAAAAAATCTTCAGGTTTTAACATTACGAATGTGAGGTGATATAGTATTAAAATATTATTTGTTTGTACAGGTAATACCTGCAGAAGCGTAATGGCAGAGGGAATATTTAATTTTTTAAATGAAGACAAAGATATTTTGTGTTCCTCTGCAGGTATAAGCATAGCTCCTAACAGCGTAGCATCAAAACATGCTATTAGCATATTAAAGAATAAATATAACATGGATATTTCAAATAAAAAAGCTACTCAAATTGATTATAATATGGTTGAAGAGGCAAGTTTAATTTTAACCATGACTTCTTCAATAAAAAATTTCATGCAAAATACATATGATGAATTTAAAAACAAAATATTTACATTAAAAGAATTTACAGGAGAAACTACCAATTTAAATATTTTAGACCCATTTGGTGGGGATATTGTGATTTATGGAATATGCCATAATGAAATTAAAACTTATATTAAAAGATTAATAAATAAATTAAAGTAAGGAACTTATAATTAGTTCCTTTTATTTAGCCTTTAAACTATGATAAACTAAAGGTGAATACATCTTTAAAGGGGGATATTAGAATGATTTATGTGGAAAACGTATCTAAGAGGTATGGAAAACAAATAGCCAATGATAATGTTTCGCTAAGAGTTAATTCAGGGGATATAACAGTTCTTCTCGGCCCCAATGGCGCAGGTAAATCTACATTGATCAAGTGTATTTGTGGCCTTTTGAGATTTGAAGGAAAAATTTTAATTAATAATTTTGATAACCATTCAATTGAAGCAAAGCGCATCTTAGGGTACGTTCCTGAAATGCCAGCGCTTTATCCAATGTTAACAGTTTATGAGCATTTAGAATTTATAGCTAAAGCTTATGGGCTTAAGGAGTGGAAAACATATGCTGATGAATTAATGAAGCGGTTTGAATTAGATGATAAACAGTTGAAGCTTGGCAAGGAGCTTTCTAAAGGAATGCAGCAAAAGGTAAGCATATGTTGCGCAGCGCTTACTAAGCCTAAAGCAGTTATTTTAGATGAACCGCTTGTAGGACTTGATCCTCATGGAATTCGTGAGATTAAATCATTAATAAGTGATTTAAAAAAAGAAGGATGCGCAATGCTTATAAGCACACACATGATTGATAGTGTGGAAGAAAATTGGGATACTACTTGTATAATGAAAAATGGATGCATAGCAGCTACTTGTAGGCGCAAGGAACTTACAAATGGTGAAACACTTGAGGACATTTATTTCTCCATTACTGAAGGCGGTGATACTGTATCATGAGTAGCTTAATTTATATTGTTGTTAAAAGCGCTAAAAATAGCTTCCTAGAGATGCTTAAAAAACCAGGTAAGATGATTATGTATATATTTATAATCTTAGCTATTTTAGGAATGGGTATATTGTCAATTTTTACACAAGTAGAAGCTCAAGATCAAATACCCATGTTTTGGTTTACTGGTATTTTTTTTATATTTTTGACGCTGTTTGTAGTTGTTTCAATTGTTAAATCCCTTTCAAATGGTGACAATATTTTTGAGATGAACGATGTAAATTTTTTATTTGTATCTCCTATTAGTCCAAGAAAGATACTTATTTATGGAATTTTAAGATTAACCAAAGTTTCGTTTTTAGCAGGTTTTTTTATTTTATTTCAGTCAAACTCTCTTAGGATATTTGGTATACAATTTGGTGGTTTAATAATTATTCTCTTAGGCTTTATGCAAGCCATTGTAATTTTATCAGTTCTTTCTCTTATTTTGTACAATTTAACAAATGGAAACCCTAGATATAAATTATTTGTAAAATTAATAGCATCTCTTTTATTTTTACCCTTAATAATATTCTTAGTTGTTCAGCTTATAAATAAGCAAGATATTGTTTTAGCATTAGAGGCATCAATTAAATCTTCATTTATGGCTTTTATACCTGTTGCTGGATGGACAGCAGCTAGCATAACATATTTTTTATCAGGTGAATTGTTTAAAGGAGCAGTTTTTTTAGCAATCAATCTTATTTTTGGCATAGGACTCGTACTTTATTTGCTCCTAAGCAAAATAGATTATTATGAAGATACACTTATAGCAACTGAAACTGTTTTTGAAAAAAAGCGTGCTCAAGCTGAGGGCAATATTACTATGGCTCAAAGCGATAAGAGAAAAATTAAAATATCAAGCACTGGAATTTCTGGATCCTTTGCAAGTGCAATATTCTATAAGCATCTGCGGGAGAGCTTTCGTCAAAATAGACTTGGTTTTTTAAATTTAACTTCTATTTTAGTTATATTAGGTGCTATTTTAATGAGCATGCTTATAAAAGATTTAATTACAGTTTTGCAAATTTTAATGTGGATGGAAATTTTTTTAATTGCAACTGGGAGAGGGCTTCAGGAAACTTATATGCACTATATTTATCTAATTCCTGCATCATCTTTTAAGAAAATAATATGGAGCAATATGGAACTTATATTTAAAACTTTTATAGAAAGCATTTTGATTTTTGCAATTGGCGGAATGCTCATTAAGGCAAATATCTTTATTATTTTAGGAACTATTTCAACTTATACTTTATTTTCATTTTTATTAATAGGAGTCAATTACTTGTCCATGCGCTATACTGGTGCAGATATTAGCGTTGGATTATTAATAACAATTTATTATATAGCAATAATACTTATAATGGCCCCAGGCGTAATTGTTGCTATGGTAGTTGGATTTAGCATTGGTGGAGTTAATGGAACAATAATAGGGCTTAGCATTTTATCGGTATGGGAGCTTGCGGCAGGGACAGCCTGTTTTGGATTATCTAAAGGTGTGCTTCATAATTGCGATATATCTGTTGGAAAACCTAAAAATTAGTTTTTCATTTATATACAAAAGTGAATTTTGCTTTTGTATATATTTTTTTAGGATAAGATTCATAGTTGATGTAATATGTTAAAATTTATCATAAATTAATCATCTTGTGTATACTTATTACTATAATTCTAATTCATATTTAATTGTTTTTAAACGAGGTGGTTTTGTGCTGTTTTCAGAATATGATTTAAATAATTTTTTTAACAAAGATAACTATGAAGTTTTTACAATAGGAGATATTAGTTTGCCAACTGGTGAAATTGTTATATGTGATGCTGTAAACAATTTTGGCATAAAAAATAATATGATTAATCCATTTATTAATAGAGTCGATCCAGGTGAATATGCTGTTACTGTTTCTAAGGTAAATGATAAAAAAAATAAGGGCAAATATGCAGCTATTAAAATAGATTTTAATAAAGAGACTCCAGTAATTTATGAACTTGCCATTAAATATGGAGATGTTCTTAGAGAATTAAACCCTGGAGAGAAATATGGGTTTAGCGTTGGGTCCCATATTATTTGCATATGCGATAAACATGTAGAAGCCCTTTATGAATATCATTTAAATGACTGGGAAGAAAAAAATAAAAATAAAAGTTTATTGAATGAATATTTTTTATCTTTACTTAGTGAAAATAGTGAGAAAAATCCCAAATGCACAAATGAAACAAATAAATGGCTTGTTTGGAATTTACCTGATACTGAATTTAAAATTCCAATTATTTCAAGCGAATTTTCTGATGGCTTTTATTCTTGCTATTGGGGACTTGATAAAAATGATGAAGTTTGCAATTTAGTTATTCAATTTTTAAAAATAAACGAAGGTTAATGAATTTACAAGTGCTAAAGGTTGTATCCTTTAGCATTTTTTTAATATTATAATTATTCACTTTTGGATATACTAATAATTATTATAACCATGAAAGCTTTGTATGCAAAAGCTTAAAAGTAAGTTTTAATTGACAATAAAATATAAATTAGATAAAATGAAAGTTAGTTAAAATGCAGAGGGTGGGTTTTTTGCTTATTAATAATAGTGCTTTTAAAGATTCTATTAGAGAAAAAGGTTACAAATTGACACATCAAAGAAAGGCTATTTTAGAAAAGATAATTGAAAACAAAGGTAAGCATCTAACGACTGAAGAGGTTTTTGAAACCGTTAAAATAAATTTCCCAGAAATTGGCCTTGCCACTGTTTATAGAACCCTTCAACTTTTTGTAGAAATTGGAATAGTCTCAACTTTAAATTTAGATGATGGAATAGTTAGGTACGAATTAAAAGATATAAATGACGAACACCAACATCATCATTTAGTGTGCACAAAATGCGGATCCCTTTACGAAGTTGAGATGGACTTATTAGAAGATTTAGAAAAAAATATTTCAGAGAAATATAATTTTACGATAGTAAATCATAGTTTGAAATTCTATGGTATATGTAATAAATGTAAAAATGATTCGTGATCTAAGGAGGTAATTTTTTGAAAAAAGACAAAATAAAGTTTATTTCATTAGGAGGATTAAATGAGATAGGCAAAAATATATCTATGGTTGAGTTTAAAGATGAAATCATTGTGATAGATTGTGGCCTTAAATTTCCTGATGAAGAAATGCTAGGTATTGACCTTGTAATACCTGACATAACGCATTTAATTAAAAATAAAGATAAGGTGAAGGGTATTTTTTTAACCCATGGCCATGAAGATCATATTGGAGCACTCCCTTATGTATTAAAGGACCTTAATGTTCCAGTATATGGTACTAAGTTAACGCTTGGAATAGTTGAAACAAAACTTAAAGAGAACGGCTTATTATCATCTGTTGAATTAAAAAGAGTAATGCCAGGGGATAGAATAAAGTTTAACAATATACAAGTTGAATTTATAAGAACTTCGCATAGCATAGCAGATGCTTGTGCTTTAGCAATTCACACTCAAGCTGGGGTATTGCTACATACCGGAGATTTTAAAGTAGATTATACACCGATTGATGGCCAATTCGCAGATTTTGGAAGGTTTGCAGAGCTTGGTAAAAAGGGAGTTCTTATGATGATGGCTGACTCAACTAATGTTGAAAGGCCAGGGTATACAATGTCTGAAAGAACTGTTGGAGAAACTTTTAAACGAATATTTACTAAAGCTAAAGGTAGAATTATAGTTGCAACATTTGCATCTCATATTCACAGAATACAGCAAGTGGCAGAGGCAGCAGCACTTACAGGAAGAAAAGTGGCGGTTTCTGGTAGGAGCATGGAAAATATCTTTGAAGTAGCAGAAAATATAGGTTATTTAAAAGTTGAACAGGGAGATTTTATTGATATAGATGATATAAATAAATATGCTGACGGGCAAATAGCAATAGTTACAACTGGAAGCCAAGGTGAACCAATGTCTGCTTTGTCTAGAATGGCAGCAGGAGATCACAAAAAAGTCACCATAAGACCTGGTGATACAGTTATTATTTCTGCAACACCTATTCCAGGAAATGAAAAATTAGTTTCAAGGGTAATAAACCAATTATTTATTAAAGGCGCAGATGTAATATATGAAACACTTGCAGATGTTCATGTATCAGGACATGCTTGTAAGGAAGAATTAAAATTAATGCACTCTTTGGTAAAACCTAAGTATTTTGTACCAGTTCATGGAGAATACAGGCATTTAAAAACTCATGCAGACCTTGCTGTAGGACTTGGAATGGATAGCAAAAATATCATTATAGCTGAAAATGGGGAAGTTGTAGAAGTAAGCAAAGAAGGAATTAGAAAAAATGGATTTGTTTCTTCAGGGCAGATATTTGTTGATGGTCTTGGAGTAGGAGATGTTGGAAGCGTTGTTTTAAGGGATAGAAAGCACCTATCGCAAGATGGAATTCTTACTGTTGTTGTAACGATGGAAAAGGGCAATGGCAGCGTTATAGCAGGCCCAGATATAATATCAAGAGGATTTGTTTATGTTCGTGAATCAGAAGATTTAATGGAAGAGGCTAAGGATTTAGTTAAGACAACCTTAAAAGAATGTGGAGAAAATAAAGTTAAGGATTGGGCTACGATTAAATCTAAAGTTAAAGATACATTAAGGTTGTTTTTATATGAAAAAACAAAGAGAAAACCTATGATATTGCCAATAATAATGGAAATATAATAAAAATCGGAGGCTATTATGAATATATATGATAAAGCAAATGAGCTTGCAAAAGCACTAAAGGAAAGTGAACAATTTTTAGAATTTAAAAAAGTTAAGGAATCTATAACAAGTGAAGAAGATAAGAAAATAATAAGTGAATTTAGAAAATTGCAAATGGAAGCATATCAAGAGCAAATACAAAATAATCACATTTCTGATGAAATGAAAGCTAAACTTCAAGAATTATACGATGATGCTTCTAAAAATCCAAAAATAAATGATTATTTAATGAATGAAGAAAGATTTGGGCTCATGTGGTCTGATATTATGAAAATACTTTCACAAGCAGTTGAAATTGATATTTATTAATATATAATAAACTTGGATGCTTTTTGGCATCCAAAATTTTTTAATTTTCGGAGGATAGATGAATAATAGAGAAGATATAAGAAATATAGCAATAATTGCACATGTAGATCATGGCAAAACTACTTTGGTTGATAGCCTTTTAAAAGCTAGTAGTATATTTAGATTAAATGAAAAAATAGAAGAGAGGGTCATGGACTCAAATGACATTGAAAGGGAAAGAGGTATAACAATTCTTGCGAAAAATACCTCCATATTCCATAGTGGGATTAAATTAAATATTGTAGATACACCAGGACATGCTGATTTTGGTGGAGAAGTTGAACGAGTTTTAAAAATGGTCGATGCGGTTCTCTTAGTAGTAGATGCTATAGAAGGTTGTATGCCACAGACTAAATTTGTTTTAAAGAAAGCTTTAAATTTAAATTTAAAGCCAATAGTTGTAATAAATAAAATAGATAGAGAAGGTCAAAGAGCAGAAGAAGTTTTAGATGAAGTTTTAGAGTTATTTATTGAGCTTGGAGCAAATGATGATCAATTAGATTTTCCAGTTGTGTATACATCTGCAAAAAAATCATTTGCAAAATATAAGCTTGATGATGAAAATAATGATATGGAACCTCTTTTCCAAACTATAATTAAAGAGGTTCCTTGCCCTTGTGAAAATAACGGAGAGGGCCTTCAAATTTTAGTCTCTACAATAGATTCAAATGAATATGTTGGTAGAATTGCAATAGGCAAAATATATAGAGGCAGCGTGAAAAAGAATCAAAATGCTATATTAGTAGATAAGGATAAAAACACAAGAAATGTTAAAATATCTAATTTGTATACTTTTGAAGGCTTAAAAAAGGAAGAAGCTTTAGAAGTTAAATTTGGTGATATTGTTGCCATATCAGGAATTGAAGGAATAAACATTGGAGATACAATTTGCGATGTAAATTGTGTAGAACCGCTTGATTTTGTTGAAATTGATGAGCCAACTTTGTCAATGAATTTTATAGTAAATGATTCACCTTTTGCAGGAAGAGAGGGAGAATATGTAACTTCTAGGCATTTAAGAGGAAGGCTCATGAAAGAATTAGATACAAATGTAAGCTTAAAGGTTGAAGAAACAGATTCTAAAGACACTTTTAAAGTTTCAGGCAGAGGAGAGCTTCATTTATCAATTTTAATTGAAAATATGAGAAGAGAAGGATATGAATTTCAAGTTTCAAAGCCTGTTGTAATCTTTAAAGAAAAAAATGGAAAAAAATTAGAACCAATTGAGCTTTTGATTATAGCCGTGCCAGAGGATTATGTTGGAAATGTTATTCAATCTTTAGGAACTAGGAAAGCAGAAATGGTAAATATGACATCTAGCGTAAATGGTTATTCAAGGCTTGAATTTAGAATACCTTCTAGGGGATTAATTGGCTACAGAAGCGAATTTGTAAATGAAACAAGAGGAAATGGTATTATGAATACTATTTTTGAAGGTTATGAAGAATTCAAAGGAGAAATAGAGGATAGACCTAGGGGGTCCTTAGTTGCCTTTGAATCAGGTACAGCAGTAACTTATGGTTTATACAATGCTCAAGAAAGAGGAGAGTTATTTATTGGGCCTGCTACAGAAGTATATGAGGGAATGGTTGTAGGAGAATGCTCAAGATCAGAAGATATAGAGGTAAATGTGTGCAAGAAAAAGCAGCTTACAAATATGAGGGCATCTGGATCAGATGATGCATTAAAGCTCGTTCCAATAACACAAATGACCTTAGAAAAGTGCTTAGAGTTCATAACTACTGATGAATTAGTAGAGGTTACTCCAAAATTAATTAGAATGAGAAAAATTATTTTAGATTCAAATTTAAGAAAGAAATCTTTAAAAAAAGTTAAGTAGGTGGGAATTTGGATGGTGTAACAATTCCTTATATTGAGGAGTATATAAGGAGCATCACAGAAGAATCAATTCCAATGTTAAAAGAAATAGAAGATTATGCGAAAATAAACAATGTGCCAATTATATCAAAAGAAGTTGCACAATTTTTAAAGTTTATGATAAACATTAAAAGACCAGCTAAAATTTTAGAACTTGGTACAGCCATTGGGTATTCATCTATATCAATGAGCATTTTTTCCGAAAACAAGGCATTAATTACAACCATTGAGAGAAATGAAGAGATGATATTTAAGGCAATAGAAAATATAAAAAAATTTAATTTAGAAGAAAATATAGAAATCATAAAAGGTGAATGTTTAGAGGTTTTAGAAAACTTAAATAATAAATATGATATGATATTTATAGATGCTGGAAAGGGTCATTACAACCATTTCCACCCTCATTGCATGAGGCTTTTAAATAAAAATGGTATCATCATTGCTGACAATGTTTTATTTAGAGGTATGCTTGCTTCAAAGGAAATGATAAAAAGAAGAAAAATTACAATTGTAAAAAGAATGAGAAAATATATTGAAGAGATAACTTGTGATAAAAATCTCATAGTTTCAATTATTCCAATGTCAGATGGCATTGCGCTTATTTATAGAAAGGAGGAACAATTATGATTAAGCCTGAAATTTTAGCCCCAGCTGGAAATATTAAAAATTTAAAAGTTGCCATAGATTTTGGAGCAGATGCAGTTTATATAGGGGGAAGCAAGCTTAATTTAAGAGCCTTTGCAGATAATTTCAGCGATGATGATTTAAAAGATGCTATTAATTATGCTCACAAATTAGGAAAAAAGGTATATGTGACTTTAAATGTTTTTCCTCATGAAGATGATTTATTAGGCCTTGAGGATTATTTAGTAAATTTAGAAAAGATGAACGTTGATGCAATTATAGTATCAGACCCTGGCATAATTATGACAGCGCAATCTGTTGTTCCAAATTTGGAATTGCATTTAAGTACACAAGCTAATAATGTAAATCACAAATCAGCTGCATTTTGGCATAAACATGGAATTAAAAGGATAGTTCTTGCAAGGGAAATGAGTTTTGAGGAAATAAAAAAATTAAGAGAAAATACACCAGATACACTGGAACTTGAAGTTTTTGTTCATGGTTCCATGTGCATGAGTTATTCAGGAAGGTGTCTTTTATCAAATTATATGACTGGTAGGGATGCAAATAGAGGAGAGTGTACTCAGCCTTGCAGATATAAATATAGTTTAGTGGAAGAAAAAAGGCCAGGAGAATACTTTGACATAATAGAAGATGACAGAGGATCTTATATAATGAGCTCAAAGGATCTTTGCATGATTGAGCATATACCAGAGTTAATGGAATTAGGAGTTACTTCTTTTAAAATAGAAGGTAGGATGAAAAGCTCATTTTATGTTTCCACTGTAGTAAAGGCATATAGAGAAGCTTTAGATTCATATTTAGAAAATCCTAAGGAATATATATTTAATAAAAAATGGATGGATTATTTAAATTTAAACAGCCACAGAGAGTTTTTTACAGGTTTTTTCTTAGGAGAACAAATGAAACAAACATATCATAAAGAGTCTTACATCAGAAATTATGATATAGTTGGAATTGTTAAAGAATATGATAAAGAAACAAAAATTGCAAAGATTGAGCAGAGAAATAAGCTGTTTGAAGGTGATGAAGTAGGAGTTCTCAGACCTAAAGGAGATCTACAATATACATTTTTAAATGATCTTTACAATGATTCAAATGAAAAAATAGATTCAACTAAAGTTGCCCAAATGGAATACTACGCTAAGGTACAAATAGAACTTTTTCCTAAAGATATATTATTTAAACAAAAAAGTTGAATAAATACACCTTTACATTGTTAATAATCAAGTGGAGGTGTTTTTTTTGAAAAGAAAAAGAATTAATGTAAGAATATTTATGCTCTCAATATTTTTTTCAACACTATTATCTTTAATAGCTGTTAGAATAATGTTTTTAACATCTTCATCTGATTTAAAAGTTTTAGCTGAAAACCAATATAACTATACAGAAGTGGCAAGCGATACAAATTATAAATTGCTAGATAGAAATGGCAATGATATTATGAATCATAAAATAGCTTATTATTTTGTAATAGACAAAAAGAACTTTAAACAGAACAACCAAGAAGAAAACATGGAAGACTTGCTTACGCTAAAATACATATTAAAAGGGTGCAATGAAGATTATGATATTACTAAAATATTTGAAGAGCCTGGCTATAAAAAATATTTTGAAATAGATAAAAATACCTATGATAAGTTAAACTCAATTAAAGGAATACCAGGAACATATTGTTATGAAAAAGATATAATCAATAAAGATAACAATTATAGCATTGAAAGCATGCTGACAAATCCATTTTATGAAGACGATAAAGGAGAAAGAAAGCTTAAATCTGGCATAGAAGGTTTAATTTCAGATTTAACAAAAAACAATGAATATGACAGCATTAAATTTGCTCCTGATGAATATGGTTACTATAAAAAAAGTGAAGAAAGCACTTTAGACAATAATTACAACATTAAATTAACTTTAGATGAAAAGCTTCAAAAAGATTTGCATGAATATTTAGAAAATTTTAATAACGACAACAAAGCAAGAGGCATTTCAGCAATTGTCATGGATTCTGCAACAGGTAAAGTTTTATCAATGACACAAGATAATTATTTACTTGAAAATAGGAATATAGGATATGGTACATACGGTGGTTTCTTTCCTGGATCTATATTTAAGATTATAGTTGAAGCTATATCTTTTGATAAAAACGTAGTTTCTAGAGATGAAAAGTTTAAATGTGAAGGAAAATATGAAGACTATGTAAGCAATCATGGGGAATTAGCTATTGCAGATGCACTTGAAATGTCCTGCAACGATACATTTGTTCAAATTGGACATAGAATTGGAAGCGATTTAAAAAGCTATTTACATAAACTTAATTTAGATGAGAAACTTTTAGATATAAATGGCGAAGTTGGCGGAAAGTTTTTTTTTAATGATGAAAACTTAGATGAAGGAGACATTACCTTGCTTTCCTTTGGTCAAAATATAAGGATTACTCCAATTGAAGCTTGCAGTATGGCAAATACAATTGTAAATGATGGAGTATATGTTAAGCCTAGCCTTTTAGAAGGGGTTGTAAATTCAAAAGGTGAACTTATAAAAAAATGGAAAATAACTTCAGAGAGAATATTTTCAAAGACTTCAAGCAAACTTGTAAAAAAAGATATGGAAAAAGTACTAGATAATGACACATTAAAAGATTATAAAATAGATGGTTATGCCATGGGAGGAAAAACGGGAACTGCTGAAAGAATGGATCAAGGCACAAAAATTTACGATGGATGGCTTGTTGGATACATAACAGTGGGAGAAAAGACATACACTGTTTGCGTGTTTAGTGAAGATTTATCAAAAGATGAAAATGTAGGTGGAAAAGTATGCGGTCCTGTTTTTAATAAGATTTGCAATTTATTAATAGAAAAAAGCAAAATTGATGAGTAAGATGGTGCCTAAATAAGCACCATTTTATTTAAAAAATAATTTCTTTTTTAAATTTTTAATTTTATCGCCATGATTAATGCATATAAGTCCTACAATTTCAAGCCCGATTCCAGCTCCCATTAAAAAATCTAAACCAAAATTCTCTATATTTAATGTGTGCCTAACTAATTGTGCAATAGTCATAATTATAATTCCAAAGATCAAAGGCAAATTTTTCATTATATTTCCTCCTTAAAATTTTTTCATATAATAAATTTTTAAAATAGCCTTAACAATAGCAATGAAAAAAAGTGCAGCAAATAATGAATAGAAAACTGTTTTATCAAAGAAAATTGAAACTAAAGAAGCAATACCTAAACCAATCATGCAAATTTGAATTCCTATTGATCCTGTTTTTTGCTTGATCATTAGGGATCTTTCATCATGTTCTTTAATGTACAATCTTCTTAATTTATCTTCATTTCTTAAAGTCAATAAATTTCTTGTTATAAAAAATAAAATTTCTACAGAAAGGCCAGTAAATACACCTAAGCTAAAGCCTAAATCATATTCATCAATAAATTTTTTATTAATTAGTAAAATTAAATAAATAGCAAATATAAATATTATTATTAGTATCATCCAAAAATTTTTAGTTTTTAAGCTTTTTTTATAATTTTCCATCTATAAATCCTCCACATCAGAAAAATCAAAAACTTCCTCAATTGTCATATTAAAATACTTTGCTATCTTATAGGCTAAAACTAATGAAGCAGTATATCTTTCACATTCAATTGAGGTAATAGTTTGCCTTGTAACTCCAACTGCTAAAGCTAGTTCTTCTTGAGATAATTTATTTTTTTTCCTAAGCTCTTGAATTCTTGTCTTCAACTTATCACCTCATTTATTGCAAAGCATACTTGCTATTTTTAGTATAGTTTACTTATCAAAAAATGTCAAGCATACTATACATAAAATTTTATAAATTTAATTCGTCCAAATTTTAAGAATTTATATAAAAGTGTTCCTATTTTTTAAGAAAAATTTTCCGAGAAATTATTTTTACTTTTGATATTTTTATCTGCGCAGTTTTTCATATTTTTTGTTTTTTTTAATTTCACAAAGCACCTCTAGGCCATCTGGCGAATTTGTCGAATCAGGTGGCTAAGCTCGGAGGATATCCTATATCTTCTCCATA
>JAVBPD010000151.1:0-24475 GCA_031549885.1 Clostridiaceae bacterium | reverse complement strand
GAAGCAAATTCAGATCAATCAATACAAGTAAGCCAGGTTGATGAAAATGGTTTTACAGATCCCATAACAATTGATTTTGATCAGGATGTCACTTATTTACTTGCAGATGCTGGACTTACCCCTGCTATGATTGAGGAGTATGAATTTAAAAAAGAATCTAATATCCCAGATGGAGAATATAGTAAGCTTGGAAGCACAGTGTCATTTTCTATATATGGTGTAGAAAATAAAAATCCATCATATTCTCTTGAAAACTTCTCATTAGAAGATACACCTCACAAAGCATTGGCATTTAAGAGCATAACAATACCTTCATACAATAATACTGATGCAGTAAGTTATAACATAAAGTATAAATTAGAATCATACGATGATATACGCACTGTACCATTTGGAGAAAATTTAAGCGCAACTATTGAAAATAAAGTATACTTTCTTGGAGCTCTTGAGCCTTGGGATCATGTTGAAAAAATATTTGTAGAATTTGGTGAAGTTCCAGTAGGCTTTAATCCTATTGATGAAAAGCCAATCATCCTTGAGTTTATAATATCCTGTAATATAAAAGATTATGATCCTATCCTTGGCAGTGAAGTAAAAGGAACTGCTGATAACACAGCATGCTTTAGCTTCATAGTAAGTGGAGAGGAAACAAAATTTAAAGCTAGTGACTTTATTACTGTTGTAAAAAAGAGATCCATAAAAAAATGCCATAAAAAATATTATAAAAGATGTTGTGAAAAATGTGATTAAAAACTATGCGAATAATTTATGGCGCAAAGATAATCAACATATTGACGCCAAATATTACTGATATTAACCTTTAAAATCCTTAGTTTATAAAGAAGCTAATCTAAATATTCGGATTGGCTTCTTTTTATTTTTTTAGACTTTTACAACATCTATTTTGCAGTTAACAAAACTTCAAACTACAAATAAATATATGGATCAACTAATTTCATACCATCGCAATCTCTAATTAAATCTCTAAGTATCTTCAAATGACCTGCTCCATATACAATAAACAACCTCTCACAATCTTTACACAGTTTTTGAATATTTGCAAATATTTTTAAATTTCTTTTGTACCAATCAGAAACAGCATCTGAGCCTCCAAATGGTACATCACCTTCATATAAGTTCATTAACATATAAACTTGATTATTGATATAAGACCATTCTTCACTGTTATAAAATAAGAGTGAATCTCTTATATTGCTTTCATCACCTTTAAAAAACAGTTTATTATGATATTTTAAGTAATCCTCGTTTTTTTCATTCATATACTTAACTCCAATTTCATTAAAGGAAGAATCAAAATCTATAGCATAAATTCTATCATGGTCTAATTTTGTTCCTAATCTATATCCAATTTGAGCATGTTCTGTTTTATAATTTATATCTTTTAACTCATTAAACATAGTTATAGTTCCTAAAGATGATCCTTTCAATTTTTCCTTATTAAATAACTCTTCAGTATTAAACACTTTATAACTTTTATCAACATCATCTTGAGAGTGATAAGCAAATTCAACAGCTATTTTTTGTGGTGAAAATTCTAAAAATTTATCTGCAATTGATTCTAATTGAATTTGAATTTCGGGCAAACTAAAATCCAAATTGCTATCTCTAAAGTGAAAGGAACCTAAAAGTAATATTTCAGTCATAATATTATCCTCCTAAATAATTGTAATTCCATAAGGTACAACAACTCTTTCCTCGCTACCTCTATATTTAATAAGCGCAGTTCCGCTAATTAAGAAGTTGTTAAGAATTTGATTATGGATATCTTTCACAATGGATGGGACTTTTTCATCATATTCAACAGGAAGTCCTTTAATCTCATGCTGAATGTTATCTTCAGTTACAATATATTTTAGCGTTGTACAGTTTTTAAATGTAATCATATTCGCTCCTGAGTCTTCACACATCTTTGCAAATTCTGCAGCAATAAGAGAACCTTCTTTAATTCCAAACTACTATCTCCAATTTATAAAATAAAGCACACATTATTTAAAAATAATAATGCGTGCTACAATTACTGATCATTTTCATCATCATAATCAGTTGAGTCTTGGTCCAACATTTGGTTTATATTGTTATTTATTCTAGGATCTAAATCTTTAAATATAAAATCATGCATTTGCTTTTTATTAACATCTTCATCAAATGTAACATAATCAACGCCATTTATTTCTGTAGAATCGTATAGAATAGGAAAGCTAATTGATTCAATTGGCAAATTTCTAGTAAGTATAGCTCTTGAGATGCTAATGATTTCTCCATTATCAAGACTTGTATTCACACAATCTACTAAACTTGTAAGAACTGCAGGAAGTTGAAATATATTTAATCTTTTTAATTTATTATACATAGCTTGCATAACATTTCTTTGCCTTTGAGTTCTTTCAATATCATCACCAACAGATCTTATTCTAGCATAATTTAAAGCTTGATATCCATTTAATGTATTTATACCTGGTTTTGCATTTTTTAAAGGAATTTTTGCCTGCTCTGATTCAGGTATATTTATATCGTACCCTTGCGTACTTAAAATATCTATTTCGTCCTGTGATAAGTTAACATCAATACCACCCATTTTATCAATTATATCTTTAAAAGAATAAAAGTTGAAAATAGCATAATCAGTAACATTCATATCAAAATTTTGATTTACAGTTCTAACAGAGTTAAGAGCTCCTGCCCTATATGCGCCATCACTAGTACCAGTTCTCTCATATCCCTCATAAGCTCCAAATGCAAAAGCATGAGTTAATTTATCATAGCCATTGCTATTGTATGTTCCATCTATTCTTACATACATATCTCTCATAAGCGAAGACAATTTTATCTTATTGTTAACAAGGTCAATTGTAAGTATTAAATCACTATCAGCTCTTACGCCTTCTTCATTTTTTTCATATTCTTTTTCCCTAGCATCAAGACCTAATATTAAAATATTTATTATTTTATTCTGAATCTTAGGGTCTTCTTGAGGTACTACAGATATATCATGATCATTAATAGGTTCTATGCTCCTTGCCTGCATTTTCTGAAATAAACTTCCCATTCCATAAATTAAAACTGTTCCACTTATTATCAAAAGAAATACTAAAAAAAATATTATAAGCCTGAATTTATCTTTATTCTTTCTGGATTTACTATGATGAATATTATTATTAGGTAACTTTTTCAAAAAAAGACGTCCTTTCTCAAAAATAGAGTTTATTTTAATAAATCTACAAAATAGTTATGTAATTATTTAATAATATTAATTATATACAAAAATATAATCAATTTCAAATAAATGTAAATCTTAAGCTTATAAATCAAGTTATTTTAATATAAAACTCTTTTATCATCTAATCTCTTTGTTAATTTAACATTATCAAAATACTCAAGTAAAGCAATACAATGCTTTCTACTTGCTTTTATTAATGCCTTCCATTCAGCAAGTGAAATACTTCCATTTTTATTTATGTATTTAATTAATTCATCCTTTATTTTTTCAAAATTATTTATTAATAATATAGTATCTTCAGCAATTCTAACAATTTTATTTTCATAAGACAGATAATTTAATACCTCATTAACTTCTTTTTCGTTAAATTTCATAAATAACGATTCAAGTTGAGGAACCTCCGCAGGGGAATCTTTATATATCCTTAATACCTCATTTTTAATTTCTGACTGTTTTGAATTTAATGTTACTTTGCGATTATTTAAAGTAATCATATTTAAATTAATTAAAATTTCAGAATTCATCTCTAAAAATGATAAAAGGTTCTCATAAGCTTTATTTGAAATTTTAAGTCCAAGCCTACTTTTAAATTCCTCTTTTCCTATTCCACTTTTTAATGGGTTCAACTTAAAATAATTATTTATTATTTCCATAGATTTATTTCTTAATAATATAAAATACTCTTCACTAATATATAAATCTTCATTTCCACTTTGAATTTTAATAACTTCTCCATTTTCAATTAAATTAGAAATAAGCATATTTAAATCATCTTCTAAAATACTCATTTCTTTATGAATTGATTTCAAATTAGGAAAAGAATTGCTTTGTTCGTTTATTTTTGATAAGAGAATTTTTTCTTGATCTCCTTCAGATTTAATTTCAAGCTCGTGGATGAGTTTTTCTGAAAATCTCTTAGCCTTTTCTCCAAATGGTTCAATGACAAAACCACCACCTAAAAGTTTCATAGGTGAATATTGCCTTATTATAAATCTATCTAAACTTAAACAAACTATTGGCTCTTCTAATCTAATTTGCACAAGGCCTTCTTCTTTAGATTTTAATTCATCCTTATCTAATAAAATAATTCTGCCAACAGTTTCTGAGGTACCATGATAAAATTTTATTCTTTGCCTATTTCTTATAACTACATCTTCATCATTAATTATTTTTATACTGCAATTTATCATATAAGTACTTTCCATAGCATTTGGCTTTGATAATACATTTCCTCTTGTTATCTCTTCTTTTTTCACAGATACGATGTTTATAGCAGCTCTTTCACCAGCAAAAACCTCATCTACTTTTTCACCATGGACTTGTAAGCTCCTTATTTTAGATTTAATACTTTGAGGAAATATTTCAACTTCTTCACCAATTTTAATACTTCCAGACACCACAGTTCCTGTAACTATAGTTCCATGACCTTGTATGGTAAATACTCTATCAATGGGAAGCCTAAATTTGGACTTTAGATCCTTTCCTTCAATATTATCCAAAGCATTATCTATTTCTTTTTTTAAATCATCTAAGCCTTCTCCTGTTTTTGATGATACTCTAACCACAGGAGAGCTCTCTAAGAAGCTATCTTCAAAAAAATCTCTAACATCTTTTTCTACTAAATCTGCCCATTCTTCATCAACCATGTCTTTTTTTGTTAAAGCAATGATTCCCTTTTTTACATTCAGCAAACTTAAAATTTGAAAGTGCTCTTTAGTTTGTGGCATTACACCTTCTTCTAAAGAAATAACAAAAAGAACAAGGTCTATACCATGTATTCCAGCAAGCATATTTTTTAAAAATCTTTCATGCCCAGGGACATCTACTATGCCAACTCTTTTCCCTAAGGGAGTGTCAAAATAAGTAAATCCCAAGTTTATGGAAATTCCTCTTTCTTTTTCTTCTTTTAATTTATCAGTATCTCTTCCTGTTAGTGCTTTAATTAGTGTAGTTTTTCCATGATCAATATGACCACAAGTACCTATTATTAAATGTTTCAAAAAATATCACCTTCAAAATCTTCAAAAAACTTTATTATTTCATCGTAATCTTCCTGAAATAAAGTCCTTGGATCAATAATTATATTATCATCACTGATTCTTGTTACTATTGGAACCCTCCAAGCTCTCAATTTCTTTTCAAATTCAAATGTAGTCATTTCTTTTGCTCTAATGCTTAATACAAATGTCTTTATAAACTCTTCTGGAAGCGAACCACCGCCTATAGTAGATTGGTCTTTCTCTATGGTTGTTTCAATATGATTAAATGAATCTAGCCTATCTTTTAATCTGCAGCAAATTTCATATGTATCATTCATACTTAAAGCTATTTTTTTCATTATTGGTATATCTGGAACTTCCTTGTAATCAAAATATTCCATAAGAGTGCACTCAAGAGCAGCTAATGAAAGCTTATCAATTCTAATGGCTCTCAAAAGATTATTTTTTCTCATTAAATCAATATATTTTTTTCTTCCTACAATTATTCCTGCTTGAGGGCCTCCTACCATTTTGTCACCACTAAAAGACAAAAGGTCAACACCTTTTTTAATCATTTCGCTGGCCACAGGAATTTTAAATTTAGTAACATCCAAATCAACTAAACTCAGGCTACCAATGTCATTATAAACAACAATATTTTTCTTAAGTCCTAAATCTATAAGCTCATTAATTGAAACTTCCTCAGTAAAACCAACTAATTTAAAATTAGAAGGATGTACCTTAATAATAAGCCCAGTATTATCACAAATTGCCTCTTCATAATCTTTTATATTGGTTTTGTTTGTACATCCAACTTCTTTTAATATTGCTCCAGACAATTTCATAACTTCAGGAATTCTAAATGAACCACCAATCTCAACTAATTCTCCTCTAGAGACTATGCCATCCTTCCCAAAACAAAATGTATTAAGTACAAGCATAACAGCTGCTGCATTATTGTTCACTATTATGGCGCTTTCAGCTCCTGTAAGCTCAATAAGTTTTTCCTCAACATGTACATATCTTGATCCTCTTTCACCGCTTTTAACATTGTATTCTAAATTTGAATACCTTGAAGCAATTTTAACAATATGAGAGCTAGCTTTTTCAGAAAGAGGGCTTCTTCCTAAATTTGTGTGATTAATAACACCTGTAGCATTAATTACATTTTTTAAACTTGGAACAGTATAATACTCTATATAATTCTTTGCTGTTTTAAATAGTATTTCAGTTTCATAATGATCCAATTCACCATTTAAAATTTTATTTCTTATCTCATCTAATGCTCTTCTTGCAACCTTTATAGATAATTCATGAGATATATGATTATATCTTTTATTAATATCATCAGAAAAAATATCTGTTTTAGGAAGCTTTTTAAGAAGATTATTTTTATCCATTTTTCACCTCTTAAGTTACATTAATGTAGTATTTATGAAATTCATTTACATACCCAACAATAGAAGATTCCATTGGAAGGGAGTTAAGTTCATAAATAAGCCTTTTTGCCTCAGATTTTTCAAGGCTAAATAAAAGTCCACCTGAAGTCTGAGGATCAAATAATATATCTTCCATATAGTTTTCAACATTATTTAAAATATATTTACCCTTTATAAATTTTCTATTTTTATAGCTTCCAACTGGCACTAAACCAATTTTTGCATATTCTTCTGCTTCTTTTATATATCTTATATTTTCCACATCTATTTCAAAAGTTACATTTGAAGAAAAGGCCATTTCATATGCATGTCCTAAAAAGCCAAATCCTGTTATATCTGTTGCAGCATGTATGTTATATTTTTTTGCTCTTTCATATGCATATTTATTGAGCATTTTCATAGTCCTTACAGATTTAGTATATGCTTCATTTGAAGCAATTCCTGCTTTATTTGCTGTATTTATTATGCCCGTTCCCAATGGTTTAGTTAAAATAAGAGCATCTCCCTTTTTTGCTCCAAAATTTCTCCAAATTTTATCAGGATGAACCATTCCATTGACAGACAAACCAAATTTAGGTTCATTATCTTCTATAGAATGTCCTCCTGCAGTTACTGCTCCTGCTTCTTTAACTTTGCTTTCTGCTCCTTTTAAAATGCTCTCTAAAATATCAATTGGTAAATTATTTGGAAAGCATACAATATTTAATACCATAAATGGTTCTGCACCCATAGCATATATATCACTTAAAGAATTTGCTGCAGCAATTTCACCATATGTATAAGGGTCATCTACAACAGGTGTAAAAAAGTCAAGCGTTGAAACTATTGCTTTAGATTCATCTATTTTGTACACTGCAGCATCATCAGATGTTTCTGTACCTACCAATAAATTTTCATTATTTGAAAAATTAACAGATTTTATAATATTGCTTAGAGCCTCCGGCCCTATTTTACCTGCTCAACCGCATGTTTTTGAAAGGCTGGTTAATTTAATCAAATTAGAACCCCTCCTAATATGAACATTTTCTTTTTAAAACAATTTAAGTAAATTAATTATAGCACAAAATAATGCATTAATATATTTCAACGTAATCTTTTATTTTGTTAAAAGTTGCTTCACCAATTCTATCAACTTCCATAAGCTCTTCAATTTTTGAAAAGAAACCTTTCTTATCTCTATATTGTATAATTTTTTCAGCAGTTATTTTCCCAATTCCTGGTATAGAATCTAGTTCTTGTATTGTAGCTGTATTCAAATTAATTTTATTGTTGTCATTTAAAGATAAAGATTTAGTTTTGACATTTGCTTCACTATTTTCTTGCAAAGATTCTTTTTGCAGCATTTGTTTTTCAGGAATCACTACCAAATCTTCATCTATTAACTTTCGTGCTAAATTGAGCCTAGATGTTTCTGAACTGTCTTTAAAGCCGCCGGCCACATCTACTAAATCTTTTACCCTACAACCTTGAGTCATTTCATAAGTACCTGGATGTACTATTTCACCAGTAATACATACGATTATTTTCTTTTCTACTGTTTGAGTTGTTTCAAATGCATCTTCTACAAATATTTCTTTTTCATTGGTTATTATTTGTTCATTTTTATTTTGATATACAACAAAACCCAATGCTAATAAAAAAAGAACTATTCCGCCTATTATTTTATTTTTCATGTATAAACTCCTTTCAATTGGCGCATATAAATATCTATAATTATTGACAAAAAAAATATTTTTCAGTATCATAAAAAAGAATTAAAGTAAGGAGTATACAATGCACAAATTTAGAATAATTTCAATTATTATTATTATTTCATTAATATTTGTAAAAAATATTCAATATATCTCTTGTGTTGATAACGTTCCTACAGATGTATTCTCTGAAATAAATGCTGAAGGTTATATTATTATGGACACAAATACTCATGATATCTTGTTCTCAAAAAATGAAACTACAAGATATGAACCTGCATCAATTACAAAAATCATGACTGCAATTTTGGTTCTTGAAAAAGTTCCGGATTTACATACAAAAATTACCATTGGAGAAAATCCACCTCAAACAGAACCAAGTTCAATTTACTTGGTCCAAGGTGAAGTTATAGATATAGAATCATTAATCTATGCAACCCTCCTTCAATCTGCAAATGACGCAGCTGTTGCTCTTGCTGAATATGTAGGTGGTAGTGTAGAAGGCTTTGCAAAAATGATGAATGATAAAGCAAAAGAACTTGGATGTACTAATACAAATTTTCAAAACCCTCATGGGCTTCATGAAACAAATCACTATACTACAGCAAAGGATATGGCTTTAATTTTAAGTTATGCAATAAAAAATGATAGACTTTTAAAGATTGCTCAAACAGAACAATATTTCATACGTCAAACTAATTTAGGTCCAGAAAGGGAATTATATAATCAAAATAGAATTCTTCTAAAAGAAAATGAGAACTATTATGATAAAGCTATATTTGCAAAAACTGGATATACAGATGAAGCTCAGCATACATTTGCTGCAGCTGCAAAAAATGACAAATTAAGCTTAGTAGCTATTTTTCTTAAAGATTCATTAAAAGGTTATAATATATATTCTAAAGATTGTTTTAATTATGCATTTGATAACTATTCAAATCAATCTGTTTATAAAAAAGGAGATTTGGTTTTAAATTTAAATGTAAATGGAACATTTATACCTCTTTTAACAGAAGATAATATAAATATCACATTAAAAAATGGAACAAATATAGATAAAAATATATCTGATGTAAATATTATAGATCCTCAAAAATATAGCTATACAAAAGGCGAAGAAGTAGCTACAGCTAAATTGACAATTAATAACAATTCATCTACTATTAAATTAGTATCAAAAGATGATATTTCTTTAGCTTCTGCTGTTAATTCTATTAATGAGGATGTTGTTAAAGATAATTTAAATGAAGTAAAACAAAATTCAAATAAAAATGTTATTAGCTTTTTAAGTAACAAAGCGAATAATTTTTCAATTTTCAGCACCTTAGGGTCGGTTATACTAATATGTTTGATTATTATAATAATATTTTCAAATAAAAATAATAAAAAAACTAGAAGAAGAAAAAGAAATAAAAATTAATTTAAGCTAAACTTTATTAAATCATACCATGATCAAATAATATTGTTAAATTACCTGTTATAGTTTATCATATTAATAATGATAGGAGTGATATTTATGAAAGGTGTCAACAACTTTAATACTTGGGATTCAAAAGGGCTAAATAATATCATTGTCCTTCCTGACCTCGTAGAAATAAGAATAGCATTATACGATAAAGATAAAAATGAACTTGTTGAAAATTTAAGCTGGCGAAGCACTCATGATGATATTGCAGAAGTTAGAAATGTTAAAAGATTTGGATTCCATGGAACAAATGGAGAATATTTTGACATTGATTTAATGTATGACAATTTTCAATTCAATTTGGAATTTGCTGGAAAGGACAATATTTTTGTATTAAAGGTTTCTCCTTTTAGTCAAAACGATGATATATTTTTTTGCATTATGAGTTCCATACGTTGGGGTAAAAATGGTACAATTACAAAAAATTCCGACGGTTTTAAAATAGAAGGAGAAGAAGGTAAATATGATGTTCAAATTTTAGGAGAATTTAATCCTGAAGCATTTGTAAACTCAGATTTACCTTGCATAAAAGTTAAATCTAGCTCTGTTTTTTACATAATATGTAATACAAATTTTAACGAAGAGGAAATAAACAAGTTTTTAAATTTAAAAAGAAAAGAGACAATTTCTGAAACTATTACTGGAAGAGGTTTTTTAGAAGATGCTCCTCAATCTATATTAAAATGCTTAGAATGGAATACATTGTATCACCCTATAAATAACTTTATTTATACTCCAACATCAAGAACACTATGCCTTGGAAATGGAAGTTATGGAACATACCATATGTACGGAAGAGATGCTTTCATAAATTCTATTCTTTATGCAATACAAGATAAAGAGCTATCTTATCACGAAATCCATTCAATTTTTAAAGAATTTAAAGATGATAAAATCCCTAGATTAATTACACATTCAAATATCGAAACACAGGAACTAGCTGCGCTTCCAATAGGATCTTATGCCATTTTAAAGTTGTACAGGCAATTTGGTGACAAAATAATAATGGAAGAATACATAGATAAATTAGTATTATGGAATGATTGGTGGAAACAAAATTATCTAAATGAACAATACTACTTGCTTCTTGATCCTGAGGATAATAATTCATTAAGTGTAGGTTTAAACTCAATTTATGCATTGGACCTATGGTGTTTAAGTGAAATATATTCTATTTTAGATAAAAAAGAGCAAAGCGCAGAATATTTTTCATATTTTGAAAAAATAAGAGACAATATTAATGAATATCTTTGGAATGATGAACAAAATATGTATTACGACAGAGAATTAGATGGTAATTTTAAAGATGTATTATATATATCTTATTTCTTTACTTTAATAGCTGCTATTCCATCAGAGGAGAGAGCAGAAGATATGATAAGAAATTATTTATTTAATCAAGATGAATTTTGGGGCCAATACGTTTTACCAAGTGTTAGTAAAAAGCATATATCAAAATTAAAATATGAGGATGAAAATAGAATAATGCCATTTAATAACTTTTTGATTGTTGAAGGTCTTAGAAGGTATAGAAAATATGAGGAAAGCTTTTTATTATCGAGCAAAAATTTAGAATTATTCTTAAGCGAATGGTCTTTTGAAAATCATATCCATGAAAGTTATAATTGTGAAACTGGAGATGGCGATGACATAAAAAATTCAGATCCTTTTTATACTATAGGTTCATTGCTTGCTTACACTGCAATATGTGAAGTTATTGACAACGAAGCTTGGGGCGGAATTAGATTTGGCAGCTTAGTTCAAAAAGAAGCAGCTGTTGAAAATTATTTAATTCAAGGTGACAATTACACAGTAGTAGTTGGAAGGGAAGTTAAAGTATATAAAAACGAAATACTATTTATACATGTAAATGTTCCATGTATAATTTTTAATTTAAATTTAAAAGGTGATACATTAAAATTTTCTTTTAAATCAAAGTATAAAAATGCTTCTTTAAGGCTCCACAATATTTCATCGTATAAAAGCTTAAATATTGATTCTAAAGATAAAACTATAGAAAGTCCATTTAACAGAGAGATGTTTATTGTCATATAAAAATAACGAAGCAATAGAAATTTTTTATTCTTATTGCTTCGTCATTATTATTTATAAAATTAAGTATATTCATTCCAATCCAAAGCTTATTTTTATAGCATTATTTACCAATGCTATATCTCTGTCTGTCATCTTGCCTATCTTATCTCTTAGCCTTTTCTTATCAAGAGTTCTTATCTGTTCTAACAACACCACTGAATCTTTACTAAGTCCATAATCTTCTGAAGATATTTCAACATGAGTTGGTAATTTTGCTTTGTTAATTTGTGAGGTTATTGCCGCAACAATAACTGTTGGACTGTATTTATTACCAGTATCATTTTGTATAATGATTACTGGCCTAATACCTCCTTGTTCAGAACCGATTACTGGGCTTAGATCGGCATAGTATATATCTCCACGTCTAATCACTTGCGTCATTAGGCAAATCACACTCCATACACATTGCTATAGCTATTTATTATTTATATCCAAAGGGTCTTTTTTTGCTAAATTCTTTTCATAGTTTGTAAAATCATCCATATCATTACAAAAACCTAACTCACTAATTTCAAGATTAATTTTTGCCATTTCATAATATGCTCTTTCCAATTCTTTCAACTCCCTATTTTTACCCTTTTTAGATAAATATCTTATTATGGTTGCTTCAGCACTTTTTTTAATTACATTTCTGCTTCTAATAATTTCTATTTTATTTACAGCTTTTGAACCCATATTTTTTATCCCTCCAGCAAAAGTGTTTTAATGTATAATCACAAATTATAGCATATATTATACATAATTTCTAACCTTAACTACTTGGCCCTCACGCAAATAAATTCTAGGAACTCTTTTCGTAATCATACAGAGCACTTCATAGTTTATTGTACCTAAAGATTTAGCTAAATCTTCAACAGTAATTTTTAAAGATTCAGATTCCCCAATAATTATGACTTCGTCCCCAACCTGAACATTATCAACACCATCCACATTTACCATACACTGATCCATACATATGCTTCCAACAATGGGAACTTTTTTATCTTTTATGATAACGTTCCCTTTTTTATTTAATAACCTAGAGAAGCCATCAGCATACCCAAAAGGTAAAGTAGCAATTTTTTCTAATGCCTTTGTTTGATAAAGTCTACCATAACTTATACATTCACCCTTTGGCAAATCTTTAAGATAAATGATAGTAGATTTAAAACTCAGTGCTGGCTTTAATTTTATGGTTTTATTAACTTCTTCAGATGGATAACAACCATACAGTATAATTCCAGGTCTAACAGCATCATAGTACGCTTCAGGTATGTTTAAAATACCAGCGCTATTTGAAATATGTCTAATATTAAAGTCTACACCCATAGATTTAATCTTTAAACAAAAATCGTTAAACCTTTCGATTTGCATAAAAGTATATGTCTTATCTTTTTCATCAGAAGAAGAAAAATGAGAAAATACTCCTTCAATTTCAATATTTGAAAGCTTTGATATATTATAAATATCTTTAAAACTTTTATCACAATATAAAAAACCGATTCTACCCATTCCTGTATCTATTGCTATATGAATTTTAACATTTTTAAACCAAGTTTTAGCTAAACTTGAAATTTTACTTGCAGAATCAAAATCAAATACAGTTTGTTCAATATCATATTTTAAAAGCATATGGTATAAAGACGGAGGGGTATAACCTAATACTAATATAGAACTATTTATGCCGGACCGTCTCAATTCTACAGCTTCAGTTACAACAGCAACAGCAAATCTTTTTACACCATTTTCAGATAACACATGGGCTATATCTATGGCGCCATGCCCGTATGCATCTGCTTTCACAACAGCTATTATTTCTTTATCTTTAATTATTCTTTGTATATTTCTTAGATTATATTCAATGTTATCTAAGTTTACTTCAACCCAAACTGGTCTAGTGTTGTTATACAAAATATTTTCCTCCGGAATAAAAAAGTTTAAGATGATTTGTAAAAATTATTATATGTGGCTTTTAAAGTAACATTGCCTGTATCATCCATAAAAAAAAGAAAGGATGGAATTAAAAGTTCACAATTAATTAATAATTTACCACTAACATAATAATAACTTTCCGATTCTAATTTTTCAATAGGTAATACAAAATATTTTTTACCAATATATTCCATTTTTTCTAATTTGCTTAAACTTTTCCCAGATAAGATATAATTGTTTATGTATTTATGACAAAAAATAGAATGAAAAATTTTATCAAAATCTTCATTTACTTCATAATTTTTATTATTTAGTATGTCAGTTATGACGATACGTCCGCCTCCATAGTTGTAAATCCTATCATTATCAACTTTTATTATATCGTCATTATCTTCGTCATAGTATATCGTTAAATTATATGTAGATGTTTTTTTATCGCTTATCAGTTGTAATTCAACTTCGCTATAATATCTCTTTAAGCTTTCAAGTCCATTAAATGGCTCTTTAGTTTGAGGTTTCATGCATCCAAATAAGAACATGGATGCTAGCATAAGGTAAATAAGTTTTTTCATTTCTATCTCAGAATAATTGCTTACTGTTTATTATTATTCTACAAAATACCTAATTATTACTACTTAAATCTTTCATTGCTTTAGGAATATAATTAATTAACTCAGTGGCCTGTATTGAAAAGTTTTCTTTAGAAAGCATATCTCCACAATAACCATGTAAAAAGACTGCAATACAAGTAGAAATCAAAGAATTTGAATTTTGAGATATAAGCGATGCTATTATTCCTGTTAATGAATCACCCATTCCTCCAGATGCTATAGAAGAATTTCCTGTAGTGTTTATAAAGACTTTTTCCCCATCTGTAATAATAGTTCTGTAACCCTTTAAAACCAATATTATATTATTTTCCTTAGCAAACTTTTTAGAAAATTCAATCCTATTTTTATTTACATCATGTGGGGTTTTTCCGATAAGCCTTGCAAATTCTCCTGGATGCGGAGTAAGTATAATCTCGCTTTTTCTTTCTTTTAAAAGGTTAAGGTTATTCTCAAGAACATTTAAACCATCAGCATCTAATATAATTGGAACATTTGAAGTCCTTATTAAATCCCTAACTATTTTAAAAGTAATGCTGTTTTTCCCCATACCAGGTCCCACTACAACAGATTTAGATTTATGTAAAAGTTCAATAATTCTATATTCTTCTTTATATGTTGCTACCATTGCTTCAACAACTTTTAGTTTAACTATATTTTCTATTTGTTCATCAACACACATTGTAACTGTTCCAGCGCCTGCTCTAGAGCAAGCCATTGCGCTTAAAACTATAGCACCTTCAAATCCCCTACTCCCTCCGAATAGCATCACATGACCAAATGTTCCTTTATGTGAATATTTATCTCTTTTTAAAAAATTTTTTAAAACAAATGATTTATCGATAATATATTCGTTTGTATCATTGATCTGTAAAACAGATTCTGGTATTCCAATATTTTCTACTATTACCTCTCCTGTAAAATCATCTGCTTCATAATTTAAAAATCCTCTTTTCATAAGCTGGAAGGTGATTGTTTTATTTGCAATAATGCTTTTATTAAGTGGTAATCCAGTATCAGAATTTAATCCTGAAGGTACATCAACTGATAAAATATTTTTGCAATTATTATTTATAAGATCAATTATTTGTGCTAAAAAATTTGATACAGGCCTATCTACACCAGTTCCTAAAATACTGTCGATTAAAATATCTGATTTTTTAATATCAATCATAAAATTTGCAAGTTCACAATTTAAAGATAATATTTCCATTGGTATTGCCATAGCTTTGCATATTTCATAGTTAGTTTTGCAGTCAGTAGTCATCTTTTCAATTTGCCCAACTATATATATCTTAACATTTTTATTTTCAATAGTTAATAATCTTGAAAGCGCAAATCCGTCACCACCATTGTTACCTACACCACAAATTATTACTATATTTCTAGCATTAAATTCTAGAACATGTTTTAGCAGTGATTTTGCAGCTGCTTCCATTAGTATAATTCCTGGAATCCCTATTTTAAAAATACAATCCTGATCTATACTTCTCATAGTTTGTATATTTCCAATCATCATATAATCATCCCCCTACTTAATTATAGATCATTTTCAAATACAAATCTAAGTTATTATAAAAAACATGTTACAAAACGTACCAGAAATCACATTAATTTTAAGCTATCTGTATCAGTAAATCCTCAATTACATCGTTCATATTTATTGGTGAAACGCAATATTTACAAATTTTTGTTATAAATCCTTTAACTATGTTAAAATCAGGCGATATGCTTTCCATGGAATTGTTGTATTGAAATTCTAAATTCATATCATTAATTATTTCTACATCAATTTTAATTCCGTAATTTAATTGATCTTTTTCTGCTCCTATGCATAAGGATTTGCTTTTTATTATTTCATAAGTATAAATGTACTCTTTATTGCCTTCGAAAATCTTATTAGTCATTGTACACATTTCAAACACCTCAAAATAATTATGATTCATTCTAACATAATTATTGAGCAAAAAAATGTAGAAACTTTAAACAAATTATAAACAATTTATAACAAATACATATTTTGTGTTTATTATGAACATTTTTTTATAATAATTGCATTTATTTTATTTGTTAAATAATATAATAAAAAACTTGTACATAATATTTAAAGTTTCTACTTTTATTACAATTACTTTATTAGTTGCACAATATTCATAAACAAATCTTTATTTGAAGTTATTTTTTCTTCTCCGCCAATTACACACAATCCATATTGATTTAAACAATCTTTGATTAAATTAGATAGTCCTCTTATATCGTAAATAGAAATATTTAAAACTTCATCCCTTTCTTTTTGAAGAAGCTCATTAGATATGTTTCTAATAAATAGTTCATCTGCAGTTTCCCCTTTTTGAGATGCTGTTAGTGGATAATCTAATTTGCTTATAGTTCCAATTATAGCTTTTGTAAGTTCATCATCAAGGCATTCATAGTTTTCCACATAAGAAGCTAAGCCTAAATATGCGTTTAAGGTTTCTTTTAAATTAGGATCTCTATAGGATGATAAAATAAACTTACCATTTCTTGAAAAATTAATAAAACATCCATAAGCTCCTCCCATAACTCTTACTTTATTCCACAAATAATCAAAGCTAACTATGGTTCTTAAAACATTTAATTTACCAGAATAATCATAGCCTAATGATTTAAAGTTACTTACTAAAGACACATATTGTATTTGGGAAGATGTTATTAACCCCTCATTTAATTTTTCTAATTTTAAGTCTAAATTTATATCTTTTCTATCAAAGCTTGGGATTTTATCTAATATATCATTAATAGTGTTCTCTACTGCTTCTTTATGAATTTTATCACAAGTAAACCCTACCACAATGGAGTTCTTATTGATTAAATTATTAAATATATCTTTAATTTTTTCAGCATATTCATCAAATTTTGTTTCTATATTAGTAAGAATGTCAGTTATAAAGTTATAAAATTCTAATCCCTTTATATAATCGCTATATTTTCCTGCTTTAGATATATAAGACCAAGCTCTTTCAAAAGAAGTCAAATGACCATTTGACACAAATTCCATTTCCATTCTGGATTTTAATTCATTTAAAATATCAATCCATCTTTTTTTATTTTTAAATTCAGTTTCCATTAACATCTCTGTTAATATGTTTTTAAAGCTATCTAACTTGCTTACTAAAACCTTTGATGATACTGTAAGTTTTGGTTTTAATATATCTTCATTGGCATAATCTATATAAATTTCAATGTTAGCATTGATGCCACCGGTGTTAATATTTATTTCATTAGAAAACTCCATATAATCATGGCTTTTTGTGTCTATGTACCCAAGTAAGGAGCTAATTAACCTTAAATATGGGATATCTTGTTCTAATACAACATTTCCATCAAAATAAAGGTTTATATATGCAATTCCATTTGTAAAAATATCATGATATAAAATGGCACCGTCTTTTAGTTCTTTTACTTCAATAGGATATTTTTCAATTTCTTTATTTATATCATCAATTTGCAATTTTGGAAGTGTATCTAAAGCTTCTTTTGTATCCTGCTCCTCTTGCCTTTTAATCAAAGTTTTTGTATTTATTATTATTTCATTTAAATCGCTTTCAGATAGAGAATTTTTAACTTGTGAAAGTTTTTTTGATAATTCGCTTTCTTTCTTATCATTTAATCCACTTTCAGGTGATAAAGTTAAAAATATGCTATGATTGCAATCTAAAATTTTATCTTTTATTATTTTTTCAAAATAACCGTTAAACATGTTAGATTTAATATTATTTAAAGCTTCTTCAAAGAATAGATGCTCATATGGGTCATCCTCATATAGCCAAGATGTTAAACTTCTTAAACCATAAATTATGCCCTTTGGATATCCTCCAAAATTTGCTTCTCTTAATTTAAATTCTTTATAATTTACTACACCTTCTATAAGCTTTTTATCCAGTCCATTTTCTACTATTTCATTTAATGTTTTAAAAAATACTTCTTTAAATTTTTCTTTTTTAGCCCCTTCAGAATTTTTAACCACTGCTCCAAAAGTGCAATATTTAATTTCTGAATCAAAATACCCAAATATATCTTTACCAAGATCAGCCTCAATAAAGGCATTCTTTAATGGTGAAGAAGGCATTTCAAAGAGAATATCTTCAAGCATGCTAAATGCTAAAGTATTTTCGCAAGATGAAGTATTGTCTAAAACATAATTTAAAGAAAGATAAGTTTTATCCTCTTTAGTTTCATTAGTCGTAATTGAATATGAATAATTAAAATCCTTTAAATTTTCAGTTTCAGTTTCATACTCTATGTTGGAATTAACTTGAATTTTATCAAATTTAGAAAAATATTCTTCATCTATATATTTTAATTTTTCTTCAATATCCATATTTCCATATAAGAAAGTGTAGCTATTTGAAGGATGATAGTATTTCCTATGAAATTCAATAAAATTTTCATAAGTAAGATCTGGTATATAATCAGGATCTCCACCTGATTCAACATTATATGTACCGTTTCCAAATAAGCTTTGTTGAATTCTTCTAAATAAAACAGATTCAGGAGATGAAAAAGCTCCTTTCATTTCGTTATAAACGACACCTTTATAAATTAATTCTGATTCTGGGCTCTCAAGTTCATAATGCCAGCCTTCTTGCATAAAGGTGAGTTTATTATTATAAATATTTGGATAAAATACTCCATCTAAATAAACATCCATAAGATTGTTAAAATCTTTATCATTTCTGCTTGCCACAGGATAAACAGTTTTATCTGAATATGTCATGGCATTTAAAAATGTTGAAAGTGAACCCTTTAAAAGCTCTACAAAAGGCTCTTTTACTGGATATTTTCTTGACCCATTTAATACAGTATGCTCTAAAATATGGCTTACACCTGTACTATCTGTTGGTGGAGTTCTAAATGCAATTCCAAATACCTTATTATCATCATTGTTATTTAAATATAAAAGCCTCGCTCCAGTTTTTTCATGTTCAAATAAATATCCAATTGACCCAATCTCTTTAATATCTTTTTTATCTTTTAATTTAAAACCATTGTAAATATTACCTAATTCCATCATAACCTCCTATTTATTATTTAAAGACATTATTTTATTTTTTTCAGTGCACTTCTTTACAGCTTTCATAACAGCTCCTCTAAAATTGTCCCTCTCTAAAGAGTATATAGCTTCAATGGTAGTTCCTCCAGGGGAGCACACCATGTCTTTAAGTTCACCTGGATGCTTTCCACTTTCTAAAATCATTTTAGCTGCGCCAAGAACTGCTTGAGATGCAAAAAAATAAGCATCATCTCTTTTCATTCCTTCTAGAACTGCACCATCAGCAAGAGCTTCTATAAACATGTATACATATGCAGGTGAAGACCCGCTTACTCCTGGCACTATATCCATTATTTTTTCTGTAATTATCTTGCATTTACCTACACATTCAAATATCTTAAATACACTTTCAAGCTCTTCATCTGTAACATTTTTATTTTTGCATATTCCTGTCATGCTCTCAGAAACCATAGCTGAAGTATTTGGCATAGCTTTCACTATTTTTACATCATTTATAAATATCTTTTCCATATAATCTATGGATATACCTGCAGCTATGGAAACTATAATTTTGCACTTTAATGAACTTTCATCGCATACATCTTTAATTTCCTCCATAACGCTTTTATACGCATTAGGTTTTACAGAAAGAATTATTATATCACAATTAGCACATATTTGTTTAATATTTTTTAGTATTTTTATGCCAAATGTAAATTTTAAATCATCGCATTTATTAACATTATGATCAATGGCATAAATGTCACATGGGTTTATATATCCACTTTTTGCAATACCAGAAATAAGAGCTTTTCCCATGTTTCCAGCTCCAATAAATCCCAATTTCATAATTATCCCCCTTGTATTTAAAATAACATGACTCAATTATAAAATAAAAATATGTCATATTCTATAGCTAACCAAAAATCATCATTTTTAATCCAAATAGTATTAGAATTATACCACCAAGATATTGAGAATACTTTTCCACAATTTCAATCTTTTTTAAATATTTTGCAATAAAAAATGCTATAATAGTCATTATTAAAGTAATTAATCCTATAAATAAAGTATGTATAACACCTAAGTATAAAAAAGTAGCTTTGCTAATGACTGTAAATCCAATCATCAGTGCATCTATGCTTACTGATATTCCTAATATTATAAATATACCTGGTTTCATTATTATTGATTCTTCATTATTTTGAAAAGCTTCTTTAATCATTAAAATTCCAATTATCATTACAATAATTCCAGATATAAGATCTGGAACCAAAAAAATATATTGATTAAAAAGTTTGCCAATTAATAAACCAGAAGCTGCAAGTAAAAATTGAAAAAAACCAAATGAAACTATAAAAAATATTTTTTTATTAACAGTCAATATATACCTTAATCCAATGGAAATAGCTACCCCAAATGCATCAAGGGATAGAGCGATTGCTATAGAAAACAGTTCAAATAATGACAAAATAATTCCTCCCATTCATATATTTACTTTATTATTTTATATTTAAGCTATTTGGACGACCTTTAAGAATGATTATATCAATTATATGTTAATAAAATGACCAAAACTTTAAATTTTTATCAATTCTGGGTTATTTCGCAACAAAAAAAATATTCTATAAGAATAAAATATGTTCTTTTACTAGGCTTATGTGCTATAATAAAAATTGCAATATAGGTAATAAGTATTCAAAAATTGTTTTTATCTTTTTAATATATATATTAGATATAAATTGATTTAAACAATGAAATTAATTTATTTTAGTTTTTAGGGGGTATTTTTTTATGAAGTCAACAGGTATCGTAAGGAAAGTAGATGAGCTTGGTAGAATAGTGTTGCCAATCGAGTTAAGAAGGACGCTTAATATTGAAATCAAAGATGCATTAGAAATTTATGTAGATGGGGATCAAATAATTCTCAAGAAATATGAACCTGCATGCGTTTTTTGTGGGGATGCAAGAAATGTTGAAAACTTTAAAGGTAAAAACATTTGTGAAAATTGTTTAAATATAATTAAAAATGAAAGATTTTAATTAATGCTGTAATCTTTTCACCAAAGATAGGTATTTTACACCTATCTTTTTTATATTTTAAATGGAAGGTTAATTTACATTAAATTCATATATAAATTAACCTTTTTAAAAACTAATTTTCAATAGCAGCAAATAACTTACTTAAAGCCTTTTTTTCAATTCTTGATACATAAGATCTTGATATAGATAAAATTTTTGCTATTTCTCTTTGGGTTTGCATATTCTTATTATTCAAGCCATATCTCATTTCTATTACTTTTCTTTCTCGTTCTGTTAGAATCTCTCCAATCATCTCATATAATCTTTTTATTTCAATCCTGTTTTCAACCGTTTCCATTACTGTGTCACCGTTTGTACCTAAAACATCAATTAAACTTATTTCATTTCCTTCTCTATCAAAACCAATAGTGTCTTGTAAATACATATCATTCTTTGTCTTTTTGCTATTTCTTATTACCATTAAAATTTCATTTTCAATACATTTAGCTGCATATGTTGCAAGCTTAGTTCCTTTAGATACTTTATAAGAATCTATAGCTTTAATTAATCCTATTGTGCCAATTGAAATCAAATCTTCCACTTCTCTATTTTCATTATTATATTTTTTCACCACATGTGCAACAAGCCTTAAGTTCCTCTCTATTAAAATAGATTTTGATTCAAGATTTCCTTCTTTTAATCTTTCAAGATGATATTTTTCTTCATCAGGATTTAATGGCTGTGGAAATGATTTACTGCTTGATATAAATGATGTCAAAAAAACTAGAGATTCAAACATGGTGTATATACTATCTAATAGTAGCATATTTATCCTCCAAAAACTGCTTAATATATAAATATGTTTTATGCTACTAGTAAAATACTTAAATTTCGTTGACATATTAAAAAAATTTCGAAATAAACATAATATTTTTAATATGTTTAATAAAACTTAAAAATTTTTTATAATATTTATCATAAAAATAAATTTTTTTGATAAATATTCATGATATCTATGTTTTGATTCAATTTTTTCACATAACAAGAAACTTTTTTTCTTATAAAATCCAAATGCACTTATAATTAATTTAAAAATTAATTAATTGCATATAAAGTAAAACAACTAAGCATTGGCAGGTGTGATTATGGTTGATAAAGAATTTGATAGATTAATTTTAAAAGCAGGTAACATTAAACTTGAACCTTATGATATTTTTCAAAAAGAAAATACATTAACATGGATAGATGACAACAATTGGTTTTTAACTATTATCGAATTCATAAGTTCATCTGAAGAAAAAGAAATATTTTTAAATATTGGCTTAAATTTTTTGTGGTACAGTAAAAAAATTTTTACATTTGATTTTTTGAAAGAGCAAATCAGCGTAAAATATAATAATATAGATGATTTTTATAGCAATTTAATGAATCTTATGCAAATTTCACTTAATAAAGCTCTTGATTATAGAAAGTTTCGCAACTTGTTTTACGCAAAAGAACAAATTCTACAAGCGAAGTATAATGTGTGGAAATTTAATTATTATAAAATGATAATGTGCTTTCTATGCGATGATGTTGAAATGGGCAAAAAATACTTTAGTTTGTTTTCAAATAATATTGGTTTAAACAATGAAGCAAATCAATTTATAGATGAGCAAAAAAAAATATATGCTTCACTTTTGAGCAATAATGACAGCACTAAAATAAGAGAGTTTGTTTATTCAAATGTTTTAAATAATATTAACGAGCAAAGAAAATTTTATAATCAAAATTTTATAAATAGATTATCTACATATGAAGATGCGCATATCCTTAAAGCACTTAATTGTTAGGTTTCATTTATCTAAAATAGTTCCAGTAATTTTACTGGGATTTTCTTTTTTCATCAGCTATTAAATTATAAATTAAATTTTTCAAATAGTCTAAGCTTAAAATATTTTTAACAGGGCCAAAACAATCTGTTATTATATGACCTCCAAAATCATGAATTAACAACCCATTAAAGCATATATCAGTTATTTCCTCTACGTTATAGTCTCCAAAGAAACCTTCCATAAATGGCTTATTAAACTTAAATAATTCACATGCAACAACAGCATATTCATAAATGACTGGAGCAATTTTAGTATCTGCAAAGTCTAATATATATACATCATCGTTATTTATAACTATATTATCCCCATTTAAGTCTCCATGGACAAGGACATATTGATATTTATAATTTAATTTAGAATTTATATATTTAAGCCTTTGTGTTTTAAATTTTTCGTCAAAGCTACTCCAGGTATGTTTTCCTATTAAGCTTTTATTTATTTTTTCAATGTTATTATTTGAATCTATTTCTATATTAATTTTATCTGTAATTTGCCTCAATTTTTGTCCAATTATTAACCTTTCGTCAAATGATAGAGAATCTTTAGCCTTAGAAAATTCTATACCATCTATATATTGCATAATTATATACAAAAACCTGTATTTATCATCTATGAAATCCTTTAATATAATTTTAGGGCTTGGTATATCTAAACTTTTCATCCTATCCATCATAAAAACTTCAGAATCATAATCTTTTGCATTATCTATTCCAGATTCTTTTGGTGCAAAAATTTTAATTACGCAATTTCCAACTTTAAATACAGCATTTGTACCAGGCTGGCATTTTTCTATTTTATTAAATGGTAATTTTTCTTTATGAAAAATATATTTAATAATGGGCTCAAAATAATATATGGATTGGAACACTTCGCTCCAATCATCCCAATTATTTATTTCATAAGAGAATAAATTTAGCATAAACAATCACCTTTTCCACTATAATAATTCAATGCTACCATTATAACATTTATAACATTGAGGTAATATTTTTATATATTTAAAAATATACATTTAGTAATGATTAATATTAGGAGCAATAAATGAGCAATAATGGTCTTTTAAATCTTAAAAATAATATGGCTAAAATGGGCATTAATCTTGAAGTTTCTGAAGGTGAGAAT
>JAVBPD010000126.1:0-20139 GCA_031549885.1 Clostridiaceae bacterium | reverse complement strand
TACTCTTGTAAATCTTCAATGTGATATTGACCATCCAACACAAGCTATGGCTGATATGCTTCACATAATACATCATTTTGGCGGAGTTGAAAATTTAAAGGGTAAGAAAATAGCTATGTCATGGGCATATTCACCATCTTATGGAAAACCACTTTCAGTTCCTCAAGGTGTTGTTGGACTTATGACAAGATTTGGTATGAATGTTGCTCTTGCTCACCCAGAAGGATATGAGATCATGTCAAATGTTGAAGATGTAGCAAGAAAGAATGCAGCACAATATGGTGGAGTATTTACAAAATCAAATTCTATGGAAGAGGCTTTTAAAGATGCTGACATAGTTTATCCAAAATCTTGGGCTCCTTTTGCTGCAATGGAAAAGAGAACTAACCTCTATGGTGATGGAGATTTTGATGGAATAAAAGCTCTTGAAAAAGAACTTTTAGCACAAAATGCTAAATTTAAAAATTGGGAATGCACAGAGGACATGATGAAATTAACTAAAGATGGAAAAGCTCTTTATATGCACTGTTTACCTGCAGATATTACAGGTGTAAGTTGCAAAGAAGGAGAAGTTTCTGCTTCAGTATTTGATAGATATAGAGTTCCTCAATATAAAGAAGCAGGGTTTAAACCATATATAATAGCAGCTATGATGTTCTTAGCTAAGGTTAAAAATCCTACGCAAACACTTAATGCACTACTAAATGCAAAAAGACCTAGATTATTTGAATAATATTTGTATTTATCGCTAAAGCTTTTAGCTTTAGCGATAAAGTTGATATAGGAGAGAGAGATTATTATGAAAAAAAATAAAATTGTTGTGGCTCTTGGTGGAAATGCTTTAGGTAATAACGCAGAAGAGCAAAAAGAACTTGTAAAAGAAACTGCAAAACCAATTGTAGATTTAATAGAAGCTGGAAATACTGTTATTATAGCTCATGGCAATGGTCCACAAGTTGGTATGATTAATCTTGCCATGGAAACGTCTTCTAAATCTGAAGCAAAAACACCAAGTATGCCTTTTCCTGAATGTGGTGCTATGAGTCAGGGATATATTGGATATCACCTTCAAAATGCCATTAGAGAAGAACTTTTAAATAGAAATATGAACATTCCTGCTGCAACTGTCATTACTCAAGTTGTTGTTGACAAAGACGATTCTGCATTTACTAATCCAACTAAACCTATTGGAAGCTTTTATTCAAAAGAGGAAGCTGAGGAAATTTCACAAAGAGGATATGTTATGAAGGAAGATGCTGGTAGAGGTTATAGAAGAGTTGTTCCTTCACCAAAACCTGTAGATGTTGCTGAAAAAGAAACTGTTCTGGCATTAATAGAAAAAGGCCATGTTGTAATTACTGTTGGTGGTGGTGGAATACCTGTAGTAAAAGAGGGTAATAAACTTTTAGGTGTTCCAGCTGTAATCGATAAAGATTTTGCAAGTGCAAAACTTGCTGAAATTGTAGATGCTGATTATTTAATTATATTAACTGCTGTTGAAAAAGTAGCAATTAACTATGGAAAACCTGATGTAAAATGGCTTGATGAATTAACAATTGATGAAGCTAAAAAATATATAGAAGAAGGTCATTTCGCTCCTGGATCTATGCTGCCAAAAGTTCAAGCTGCAATGGGATTTGCAAGTTCAAAAGAAGGCAGAAAAGCATTAATAACATCTCTTGAAAAAGCAGCAGATGGCATTTTAGGAAAAACAGGTACCAGAATAAAATTATAATTTTATTCTGATTCTTGAAGAAAGCGCAAGACCATTAAATTGAAATAAGGCGGTTGGAAAATGAATTCAAGAACAATTGAAAATAAATTAAGTGATAATGAATTAATCTATCAGCTTGAAGGAAGGCCAAGCTTAAAAACAGCTCTTCCTTTAGGTTTACAGCATGTGCTTGCCATGTTTACAGGTAATCTTGCGCCAATATTTGTAGTAGGAGGTATTCTTAAACTAAGCCATGAGGACTTACTTTTACTCATACAATGTGCTATGTTTGCTTCAGCAGTGACTACATTTGTGCAATTGTATCCTATTAGAATTGGAAAATTTCAAATAGGCTCAGGACTTCCTATATTTATGGGTACGTCATTTGGTTTTGTGCCCACTATGGTTAATTTAGCTCCTAAATATGGTTTGTCAGGACTTCTAATTGGATCTATATTTGGATCTATTGCTGAAATATTAATGGGAATATTTTTAAAACCATTAAAAAAATATTTTCCACCACTTGTAATTGGATCAGTGCTCATTACAATTGGAATTAGTCTTTTGACAATTGGGATAAATTATTTTGCTGGTGGAGGAAATGCTAGCACAAATCCAAACTTTGGTTCTATACCTAATTTAGCTATAGCTTCAATAGTTTTTGTGGTTGTTATGGCTCTTCAAAAATATGGAAAAGGAATGTGGAAGGTATCTGCAATTTTAATTGGGATTATAACTGGATACTTGATATCTATACCTTTTGGTATGGTTGATTTTTCCAAAATATCAAATGCAGGATGGTTTAGTTTACCAATGCCTGGAAAAGTAATTTTTAGCAATTTTAAAATTGAACTTGAGCCTATCATTGCATTTTTAGCAGTTTATGTGGTTTCTGGACTTGAAACAATAGGAAATACTTCAGGAATAACTATGGCAGCTTTTAATAGAGAAGCTACAATAAAGGAGACTTCAGGTGCTATTGTTGCTGATGCAATGGGGTCAATATTTGCAAATGTATTCAATACCTTTCCAAATACAGCTTTTGGTCAAAATGCTGGAATAATTTCAATGACTAAGGTTGTAAATAAATTTTGCGTTGCTACTGGTGCCTTTGTATTAATTTTATGTTCTTTTATACCAAAAATTGGCGCTATATTTTCTGTAATACCTAACTGCGTTTTAGGTGGTGCTGTTGTAACTGTATTTGCTATGATATTGATAAATGGTATTAAGTTATTATCAAAAGCTGGTTTTAGTGAGAGAAATGTAATAGTACTTGGTATAACATTTGGTTTAGGATATGGACTTGGAAGTGTGCCTGATGCATCTGCGCATTTGCCTGTAGTTTTGCAATATATATTTAGTAATTCTATAGCTTCAGTATGCTTTTTTGGTGTTCTTGCAAATATTATTTTACCACCAGGAAAAGATGATATTGAACTTGCAAAGCAAATTCAGCTTGAAGGTTAGTTTACTTTTGTTTTATAGATCTGGGAGGAAATTATGGATAAGGATCTAAAAATATTTAAGGGGCACGTGATTTTTACAAAAACACAGGATAAATTTGAAGTAATTGAAGACGGGTATATTGTTGTTTTAAATGGCAAAATAAAAGATGTCTGTAAAGTTTTGCCTAAGGAATTTTGCAATAATGAAATAGTTGATTATACCAATAAATTAATAATACCAAGCTTTATAGATTTGCACTTGCATGGTCCTCAATTTGAAAATGTAGGGCTTGGTATGGATAAGGAACTATTACCATGGCTTAATACTTATACTTTCCCAGAAGAAGCTAAATTTAAGGATATAGATTATGCTAAAAAGGTATATTCTAATTTAATAAAGAGCCTTTGGGAAAATGGAACGACAAGATGTGTGATTTTTGGAACAATTCATAGAAAAGCTACAGAAATATTGATGGAACTATTTGAAAAAAATGGTTTTGGTGCTTATGTTGGAAAAGTAAACATGGATAGAAATTCTCCTGAAATATTAATTGAATCCACAGAAGAATCCCTATCTGAAACTGAAATTTTTCTTGAAAAATATAAAGAAAATAAAAGGGTAAAGCCAATTATAACACCTAGATTTGTACCAAGCTGTACTCCTGATTTAATGCTAGGATTATCTAGTTTAGCAAAAAAATATTCTGTGCCTGTACAATCTCATTTATCAGAGAATAATGGAGAGATTGAATGGGTTAAAAATTTACATGTTGAGAGTAAGAATTATTCTAGTGTATATGATGAACATGGTTTATTTGGTGGACAAATTAAGACTGTTATGGCTCATTGTGTTCATAATGATGAAGATGAGATTAAAATGCTAAAAGATAAAGGTGTTTTTGTTGCACATTGTCCTACTTCTAATTTAAATGTTTATAGCGGCATTGCTCCAATTAAGAAGTATATGAGTTTAGGTATAGATGTTGGTATTGGTTCAGACATTTCTGGAGGACACACCCTTTCAATTTTAGAATGTATAGTTTCTGCAATACAAAGTTCAAAGATGTACTTTAAGTATGTAGATAGTAAATATGGAATGTTGTCTCTTAGTGAAGCATTTTACCTTGCTACAAAAGGCGGAGGGAAATTCTTTGGAAATGTAGGTAGCTTTGAAGAAGGATATGATTTTGATGCTCTAGTTGTTGACGATTCGTCTATTTACAGTGTTTTGAATAAAAACCTAGAACAAAGGCTTGAAAAATTTATATATAGTGGAAATACATCTTGTATTATAAAGAGATTTGCTTATGGAAAATTATTAGAGGTGATATTATGAGCGATTTAATGAGAATGATACCATTTAATAAAATGGTGAATTGGATTTTAGAAGAATACAAAAATCAAGGTTCAATTTTTGGAATAAGATCTGAAAAATTTTATAAAAATAAAAGCAACACTTATATAGAGATGTTTGGAGAAAAATTATCATCTCCTGTGGGACCTGCTGCAGGGCCAAATTCTCAATTAACTCAAAATATAGTTGCTTCTTATTTAGCAGGAGCAAGATTTATAGAACTTAAAACTGTTCAAAAGATGGATGGAGAAGAACTTAGAAAATGCGTTGCAAAACCATGTATAAACGCTGAAGATGAGTGCTATAATGTGGAATGGTCTACAGAATTAACAGTAGAGGAAGCCTTTAACGAATATATAAAAGCTTGGTTTTTGATTCATGTATTTTCAAAGGAATTAGGGCTTAGTGAAAATAAAGATTTTGCTTTTAATATGAGCGTAGGCTATGACCTTGAAGGAATTAAACTTCCTAAAATAGATAATTTCATTGAAGGCATGAAAGATGCTTCTAAAACTGATATTTGGAAAGAATGTAAGGAATATTTACTAAGTAATTTATCTGAATTTAAAAATGTTACAAGAGAATATATTGAAGGAATATCAAGTTTTGTATGTCCATCAATAACTTTATCCACATTACATGGATGTCCTCCACAAGAAATTGAAAGGATTGCAACGTACCTTTTAGAAGAAAAATTACTTCATACATTTATAAAATGCAATCCAACTCTTCTTGGATATGAGTTTGCTAGAAATACATTAAACGAAATGGGATACGATTATATTAGTTTTGATGATCATCATTTTAATAATGATTTGCAATATAAAGATGCTATACCAATGTTCAATAGATTAATAGATCTTTCTAAAAAATTAAATTTAGAATTTGGAGTTAAACTTACAAATACATTCCCAGTTAGAATAGAAAATAAAGAGCTTCCTGGAGAAGAAATGTATATGTCCGGTAGATCTTTATTTCCACTTACAATAAACCTTGCAAATAAAGTGTCAAAAGAATTCAATGGAATGCTTCCTATTTCTTATTCAGGCGGAGCAGATTTCTTCAACATTGAAGATATAATAGGTGTGGGAATTAGGCCAATTACAATTGCTACAACTATTTTAAAGCCAGGTGGATATGAGAGAATTAAGCAGCTTTGTGAAAAGATCGAACCTTTATTAAATGGAAAATTCAGTGGAATAAATATAGATAAATTAAGCGAATTAGCTAATAGCGCTATTAAGAATCCTCATCATTTAAAGGCTTCTAGAGCAGTTAAATCTAGAAAGACTAAATCAAAATTAGGATTATATGATTGTTTTAAGGCACCTTGCTCTCAAGGAGGATGTCCAATATATCAACAAATCCCTGAATATTTAAGGTTTGTATCAGAGGAAAAATATGATAAAGCATTTGAAGTAATTGTAAATGATAATGCTACTCCTGCAATTTTAGGAACAATTTGTAATCACGAATGTCAAAATAAATGTACAAGGCTTGATTATGATTCATCTCTTGAAATTAGAAATATGAAACGCCTTGCTGTAATAAATGCAGAAGATAAGTATATAAGCGAAATGAAACCTTCTGAAATAGTAACTGATAAGAAAGTTGCAATTATAGGAGCAGGACCTGCTGGAGTATCTTGCGCATTTTATTTAAGAAGAAATGGTGTTGATGTTACAGTTTTTGAAAAGAGAGAAGAAGCTTTTGGGATTGTAAAATATGTAATTCCAGAGTTTAGAGTTTCTTCTGACATGGTTAATAAAGATTTTAATCTTGTAAAATCTTCAGGAGTTAATTTTAAATTTGGTGTTAATGAAAATTATTCTATTGATGATTTAAAGAAGGAATATGAATATGTTGTTTTAGCAACTGGAGCTTGGATGGAAGGTGCTTCTCCTGTTAAAGAAGGCAAAGAAAATATTATTGATGCTCTTAAATTTTTAGAAGAATCAAAGGCAGGAGATTGCAATTTAAATTTAGGAAAATCTGTAGCAGTTATTGGTGGCGGAGATGTAGCAATGGATTGCTCAAGAAGTGCTAAACGTGCTCCTGGTGTAGAAAAAGTTACATTAGTGTATAGAAGAACAAAGGCCTTTATGCCAGCAGAACCTGAAGAAATAGAAGGAGCTCTTTTAGATGGAGTTGAAATAATGGAACTTTTAGCGCCAGTTTCCTACGATGGAAAAAAATTGGTATGTGAAGTTATGAAACTTTCAGAAAAGGATTCATCAGGAAGAAGAGGAGTAGTTTCAACAGGTGAAATTAACACATTAGAATTTGATACAGTTATTGGAGCTGTTGGTGCTAGAGTTGATTCTACATTGTTCTTTAAAAATGGAGTTAAATTAGATGAAAAAGGAAATGCTGTTTTAAGTAGTTGTAATGAAACTTCTAAAGAAGGAGTATTTGTTGCTGGAGATTGTAAAGGTAAACCTTCTACAATTGTAAAAGCTTTAGCTGATAGTAAAATAATTGCTTTAAATATACTTTCTAAACTTGGAATTGAGGCTGACTTTAAAAACTTTAGCAGTGATATAGAAGATAAAGAACTATATAGTAGAAAAGGTGTCTTAAAATTAAGCTCTAAAGATAAATCAGATGGAGAAAGATGTTTATCTTGTAATAATATTTGTGAAATATGTAATGATGTTTGTCCAAATAGAGCTAATATTAAAGTAACCGTAGAAGATAAAGGATTTAGCCAAAAACATCAAATCATACACATTGATGGAATGTGCAATGAATGTGGAAACTGTGGAGTGTTCTGTCCTCATGATGGAAATCCATATAAAGATAAGGTGACTTTATTCTGGACTGAAGAAGACTTTGTAGATAGCACAAATAAAGGTTTCTTAAAATTAAGTAAAGATTCATTTAAAGTTAGAGAAGAAGATGGATCTATCATAATCCATACTTTAGGTGATGGGAAAATATCTAAAAATATGGAAGACATGATAAATGTTGTTATTAAAGATTATGCTTATTATTTAGTAGAAATTTAGGAGGTGCTTTATGATTTTAATAGGTAATGGAAAAGTATTTACTAGAGATAGTGAAAAGCCTTTTATTGATGGTGGTGCTGTTTTAATTGATGGGAAATTAATTAAAGAAGTTGGAGACACTAAGGATTTAAAGGCAAAATACCCTGACGCTGAATTTAAAGATGCAAAAGGCCGCCTTGTAATGCCTGGCTTTATAAATACTCATATGCATTATTATTCAACCTTTGCAAGAGGAATGGCTACTGATAGCCCTCCATCTGCACTTTTTAGTCAAGTTTTAAAAGGACTTTGGTGGAGACTTGATAAATGTTTGAGTTTAGAGGATGTATATTATAGTGCTATTGGACCAATGATTGATGAAATTAAATGTGGAGTAACAACTGCTATAGATCATCATGCAAGCCCATTTGCTGTAGAAGGTAGCTTATTTAAAATAGCTGAAGCTGCAAAAGAATTAGGGCTTAGGAGAAATTTATCTTATGAAGTTTCTGATAGAGATGGTGATGCAATTTGCGATGCAGGAATAAAGGAGAATATAGATTTTATTAAATATTGTCAAAAAGAAAATGATGATATGATTAAAGGTTTATTTGGTCTTCATGCTTCTATGACTATTTCAGATAATACATTAGATAAATGCCTTCAAGAAGTAGCAGCTGTAAATGGTGGTTTTCATGTGCATTGTGCTGAAGGCATTGAAGATGTGGCAGATTCTTATGAAAAATATAGAATGGGCGTTATTGAAAGATGGTATAAAAGAGGAGTTCTAAGTGATAAGAGCATAGCAGTTCATTGTGTACATGTAAATAAAAATGAAATAGATATGCTCAGAGACTCTAAAGTAGCTGTAGTTAACAATCCTGAATCAAATATGGGAAATGCTGTTGGCGCTGCACCAGTTTTAGATATGATTGCAAGCTCCGTTTTGGTGGGACTTGGAACTGATGGTTATACTGCTGATATGATGGAGTCTTATAAGGTAATTAATATAATTCAAAAACATGTAAAAGGACTTCCTAGTGTAGGTTGGGGTGAACCACCAACAATGCTATTTGAAAATAATAAGAAAATAGTTGAAAGATTTATTGATGGCAAGTTAGGCACTTTAAAAGAAGGTCATTATGCTGACGTTATCATAGTAGATTACAATCCTCCAACTCCAATAAATGAAAACAATATAAATGGACATTTATTATTTGGAGTGACTGGAAGAAATGTTGATACTACTATAGTTAATGGTAGAATTTTGATGGATGAAAGAAAACTTGTGAATGTAGATGAAGAGAGATTAATGGCTAAGAGCAGAGAACTTGCTCAAAAACTTTGGAATAGAATTTAATTTTAATTATTATATAGGGAAAAAAGTATATATATACTATTTTTCCCTATTGTTATAAAATTTAAGTGAGGTGATTTTGGTTTGGCTACTTTAATTAAAAATGGTAAAATTATAAGAAGTGATAAAACATTTTGTGCCGATGTGCTTATTGAAGGTGAGAGAATTTTAAAAATTCAAGAAAATATTAATGAAGATGGACTCCATGTAATCGATGCAAAAGGATGCTATGTTTTTCCTGGCTTTATTGATACCCATACACATTTTGATTTAGATACTGGCTATACAAAAACATCAGATGATTTTAATACCGGCACCAAGGCTGCTATTATGGGTGGTACTACAACAATTTTAGATTTTGCAACACAAGATAAGGGTGATACTCTTAAAAAAGCTTTTGATGTTTGGACTTTAAAAGCAGAAGGCAATTCATTTTGTGATTATGGTTTTCATATGGCAATTACAGATTATAATGATGATGTTGAAAAAGAAATGGAAGAAATTGTATCCATGGGAATGCCTTCATTTAAATTATATATGGCTTATGATGCTTTAAGAGTTCATGATGGCTGCATTTATAGAGCCCTTAGAAAATCTAAAGATATTGGTGGTATCATTGGTTTTCACTGTGAAAATGGTGATATTATTAATACCCTAATAAAAGAATCAAAAGAAAAAGGGGAAAAAACTCCTTATTTTCATCCCTTGTCAAAACCTCCAGAAGTTGAGGGAGAAGCTACAGAAAGAGTTATAGCTATTGCTGACATGGTGAAGTCTCCTTTATATATTGTCCATGTGACTTGCAAGGAATCATTAGAAAAGATTGAAAGGGCTAAGGAGCAAGGAGTAAAGGTATACGGAGAAACTTGTCCTCAATATCTTTTTTTAGACATTTCAAAATATGGAAATGAAAACGATGATAATTTTGAAGGAGCAAAATATGTCCTTTCTCCACCGCTTAGAGATAAAAAAAATCAAGATATTTTATGGAATGGAATAAAAAATAATATTATAGACTTTATTGGCACTGACCATTGTTCATTTAACTTTAAAGGTCAAAAAGATTTGGGAATAGATGATTATTCTAAAATACCAAATGGAATACCTGGTGTTGAACATAGAGTTTCTATTATATACACTGAAGGAGTAATAAAAAACAAAATAACTATAAACAAATTAGTTGAAATTTTATCTACAAATGGTGCAAAGTTTTTTGGTATGTATCCTGATAAAGGTGAAATACTTGAAGGATCTATTGCAGATATTGTGATTTATGATCCTAGTGAAAACTTTACCATAAGCTATAAAAATCAACATCAAAATGTAGATTATACACCTTATGAAGGGTATGAGGTAAATGGAAAGATTAAACATGTTTTTTTAAGAGGAAATCATGTGGTTGAAGATGGAAAAATGGTTATTGAAAAACCACTTGGAAGTTTTATTAAGAGAAAAAAATTTGATTATTAAGGGAAGTGAATAAATCCATGTATCAGGTTAAAATTAATGGAAAAGAAATAAATGTAGAAAAAGATAAAAAACTTTTAAATTTTCTAAGAGATGATATGAGATTAACATCTGTAAAGGATGGATGCAGTGAAGGAGCATGTGGGACATGCACTGTGATAATTGATGGGAAAGCAGTTAAATCATGCATTCAACCTATTTCTAAACTTCAAGGAAAGAGCATAATTACAGTTGAAGGATTGAGCCAAAGAGAAAAAGATGTTTATACTTATTGTTTTGCAGAAGAAGGGGCTGTACAATGTGGATTTTGCATTCCTGGAATGGTAATTGCTGCAAAAGCGCTTTTAGATGTAAATGATAACCCTACTGATGAAGAAATCAAAAAAGCTTTAAGAGGTAATATTTGTAGATGTACAGGATATGTTAAAATTGAAAAAGCTATAAAACTTGCAGCCGAATTTTTTAGAGAAGATAAAGAAATACCAAAGCATGATTTTAAAGCAACTATGGGAGAAAATTTTCACAGGTTAGATGCATATGAAAAAGTTTTAGGCACTGGAGAGTATGTAGATGATATTGTAGTAGATGGAATGATATATGGAAAAGCACTTAGGACAAAATATCCAAGAGCTAGGATTTTAAAAATAGATATAAAGAAGGCTTTAGAGCATGAAGATGTAGTTACAGTGTTAACTTTTAAAGATGTTCCAGGTCATAATAAACTAGGTCATTTAGCTCAGGATTGGGATGTGATGATTAAAGAAGGAGATATAACAAGATATGTAGGGGATGCTTTAGCTCTTGTTGCTACAAGGCATAAAGAGACTTTAGATGAAGTTTTAAATTTAATTGATGTAGAGTATGAAGTTTTAACTCCTATGACTTGTCCTAATGATTCTTTAAAAGAGGATGCGCCAAAGATTCATGAGTCTGGAAATATTTTAAGAAAAGAAGTTTTAAAAAGAGGAAATGCTGACGAAGCAATTGCAAATTCAAAATATGTAGTTACAAAAAAATATTCAACACCTTTTACTGATCATGCTTTTATGGAACCTGAATGTGCAATTGGAATTCCCCAAGGTGATGATGGGGTTTTAATGTATACAGCTAGCCAAAGTGTTTATGATGAGCAAAGAGAAATATGCAATATGCTTAATTTACCAAGTGAAAAGGTTAGAGTAATTAGTAAATTAGTAGGTGGAGGATTTGGTGGTAAAGAAGATATGAGCGTACAGCATCATGCGGCTCTGCTTGCTTTTGTTACGAAGATTCCTGTAAAAGTTAAATTTTCAAGGCAAGAAAGCATAAACATTCATACTAAAAGGCATGCAATGGAAATGGAGTTTACAACAGCTTGTGATGAAAATGGAAAATTAACTGCTTTAAAGGCAAAGGTGGTTTCAGATACTGGTGCTTATGCTTCTTTAGGAGGTCCAGTTTTACAAAGAGCATGCACTCACGCAGCAGGGCCATATAATTATCAAAACGTAGATATTGAAGGCATAGCAGTGTATACAAATAACCCTCCAGCAGGAGCTTTTAGAGGATTTGGCGTTACACAAACTGTTTTTGCAAATGAAAGCAATTTAAATATGCTTGCTGAAATGGTAGGAATATCACCATGGGAAATAAGATATAGAAATGCAGTGAGGCCTGGTGATGTACTTCCTAATGGTCAAATTGTCGATGAAACTACTGCTCTTATCGAGTGCTTAGAAGAAGTAAGAGAAGATTATGAAAACAATAAATATGCAGGTATTGCATGTTCATTTAAAAATTCAGGTCTTGGAGTAGGTGTTCCTGATTATGGAAGATGTATTATATCTGTAGAAAATGGAAAAATACATGTAAGGTCAAGTGCAGCATGTATAGGTCAAGGGATGGCTACAGTTATAATGCAAATGGCTTGTGAAATTTTAAAAGTTTCACCAGAACTTATAATAGTAGAGCCACCAGATACACATAGAACTCCAAACTCTGGAACTACAACAGCATCAAGGCAAACTCTCCTTACAGGCGAGGCAGTGGTTAGAGCATCTAGAGCGCTTAAATTAGATCTTGATAATGTAAAATCAATTTCAGATCTAAATGGTAAGGAATATTATGGTGAATATTTAGCAAAAACTGACCCAATGGGAGCTGATAAAGAAAACCCTGTTAGCCATGTTGCATATGGATATGCTGCTCAAGTTGTAATTTTAGATGATGAAGGAAAGCTTAAAAAAGTTTCTGCAGCTTATGATGTTGGAAAAATAGTAAATCCTAAAGCTTGCACATCACAAATTGAAGGTGGAGTTGTAATGGGACTTGGCTATGCACTTACTGAAGATTTTATATTAAAAGATTCCATTCCTAAATCAAAATATGGTACACTAGGATTATTAAGGTCAAATGATGTTCCAGAAATAGAAGTTAAAATTGTAAATAGGGAATTTATACCAAAAATTGCAAATGGAGCAAAAGGAGTAGGTGAACTTGCAACTATTCCAACAGCACCTGCAGCGCAAGGAGCTTATTATAAATTTGATGGAATTTTTAGAACAAAACTGCCTTTAGAAAAGACAAAATATAAAAAATAAACTGGAGGTAAATTATGAGGGAAATTGTATCAACAAGTAAGGCACCAGGAGCAATAGGGCCTTATTCTCAAGGTATTAAAGCAGGAGGGTTTATTTTTACATCTGGACAGCTTCCTATTGATGTATCAAGTGGAGCTTTAGAAATAGATGATATTGAAAAAGCTACAAAATATTGCCTTGAAAATGTAAAAGCTATAATAGAAGAAGCTGGTTCATCAATGGATAAAGTAGTTAAGGTTTTAATATTTTTAAAAGATATGAATGATTTTTCTAAGGTAAATGAAGTTTATGGAAATTTTTTTAAAGAAAATCCACCTGCAAGATCTTGTGTAGAAGTGGCTTGCCTTCCTAAGAATGTTAAAATTGAAATAGAAGCTGTAGCTCAAATATAACTTTTTAAAAATTTAAGCTTACTTAAAAAAGTTTAAATGAATTATTAAAGGATAAGTTTAAAAGTTACAAAAATATACATTCTGTTATAATTTTAATATGAAAATGTTTTCTAAATTAAGAAGTTGTTGTATAATTTAAATACTTTACTATTAGGAGGATAAGTAATGAAGCTAAAAAAATTAACGGTTGTTTTATTCTGCTTATTGTATTTTTCAATTATTTTAGCTGGATGTGGAAGCCCTTCATCTTCAAATAATACTGCAGGAGGAGATACTACATCTGCAGCAGGTATTAGTACTAATTCAGGAGATAAAATTAAAGTTGGATTTATCTATGTTGGACCAGTTGGAGATGCAGGTTGGACAACAGCTCATGACGAAGGAAGAAAGTTTTTAGAAAAGAATTTACCAGGTTGTGAAACGATGTTCATTGAAAATGTTCCTGAATCACCAGATGCTGAGAGAGTTATGACTGAACTTGTAAATAAAGGATGTAAGGTTATATTTGCAACTAGCTTTGGATATATGGATTATGTTATAAATGTTGCAAAAAAATTTCCTGATGTTGTATTTATGCATTGCTCTGGCTATAAAACTGATACAAATGTTGGTACTTATTTTGGACAAATTGAACAGCCAAGGTATTTATCAGGTATAATTGCTGGAAAAATGACTAAGAATAATCAAATAGGTTATGTAGCTGCATTTCCAATACCTGAATGTATAAGAGGAATTAACTTCTTTACAAATGGAGTAAGATCTGTTAATCCAAATGCCACTGTAAAAGTTATTTGGACAAATACTTGGTATGACCCAGCTAAAGAAAAAGATGCTGCAGTAAGTTTGCTTGATGCAAATTGCGATGTAATTGCTCAACATCAAGATACTCCAGGACCACAACAAGCAGCTCAAGATAAAGGAGCTTTTTCAATTGGGTATAATACTGATATGTCAAGTTTTGCACCAAAGGCAAATTTAACATCTCCAGTTTGGGATTGGGGTCCATATTATCTTAAGACAGTACAAGCTGTGAAAGATGGAACATGGAAAAATGATCAATATTGGGGTTCTATTGCTGATGGAGTAGTTGATATAGCTCCAGTAACTTCACTAGTTCCAGATGATGTTAAAACTTTAGTAAATGATCAAAGACAACAAATGATCGATGGAAAATTAAATATATTCCAAGGTCCAATTAAAGATCAAAGTGGAGCTGCAAAAGTTGCAGATGGACAAAAGATGTCTGAAGATGAAGTGTTAAATATGGATTGGTTTGTAGAAGGCGTAGATGGAACAATTCCTAAATAATTTTAAAGTAAAAGAGTAATTTAATTAGGTTGTTTAAAAGTAATATGAATTATTTAAAAGCTTACTTATTTAAATAAGTTAAGATTAAACTTTGATAGCATATGTTATTTTTAGGCAACCTTTTTTTAAGGAGGAAAGTATGATACCAAGTGTAGAGATGCGCAATATAACTAAATCGTTCCCAGGAATTCTTGCAAATGATAAAGTTAATTTTAAAGCCTATCCAAATGAAATACATGCTCTTTTAGGGGAAAATGGCGCTGGAAAAAGTACCCTTATGAGCATACTTACAGGCCTTTATAGGCAGGATTTAGGGCAAATATTTATAAATGGAAAAGAGATTTTAATGTCCTCTCCTAAGGATGCTGTAAATATTGGTATTGGTATGGTTCACCAGCACTTTAAATTAATTAAACCATTTACGGTTACAGAGAATATAGTGCTTGGTTTAAAAGATTTAATGTTTATGAATCAAAAAATCACTGAAGATAAGCTTGAATTAATAGTTAAAAAATTTGGCCTTGATGTTGATGTAAAAGCTAAGGTATGGCAGCTTTCAATTGGTGAGCAACAGAGGGTTGAAATCATTAAAATGCTTTATCGTGGCATGGAAATAATGATTTTAGATGAGCCTACTGCAGTTTTAACACCATCTGAGGTAAATGAATTATTTGCCACTCTCAGAAAAATGGCAAATGAAGGAAAAACAGTTATATTCATAACGCATAAAATGCATGAAGTTATGGATTTTGCAGATAGGATAACTATATTAAGAGAAGGTAAATCTGTAGCAACTATGATGAAAAAAGAGACAACATCCACTGAACTTGCAAAACTCATGGTTGGTAGAGAACTTGATATAAAAAGGATGAATTTTAAGGATACTGCAAAGGGCACTATTTTAAAATTAGATAAAGTAAATGCATTGAATGATAAAGGTCTTTCATCTTTAAAAAATGTTTCTTTTGAATTAAGAGCTGGGGAGATACTTGGCATTGCTGGAGTGGCTGGCAATGGTCAGAGGGAATTATCTGAAGTTATTACTGGCCTTAGAAAAATTACAAGTGGCAGTATTAAACTTTCAAATGAAGAAATAAGTGATAAAACTGTGCATGAAATTATAGCAAAGAATGTCTCATTTGTTCCTGAAGATAGACATGGCACTGGGCTCGTTCCAAATCTTTCAGTTATTGATAATTTAATATTAAAGGATTATGAGAAAAAGGAATATGGAAACATATTTTTTGATCAAAAAGTACTTCATAAAAAAGCAGAAGCAGCTATAAAGGATTTTAACATTAAAGTTCAAAACCCTGATGTTCCTGTGAAGATGATGTCTGGTGGAAATATTCAAAAACTTTTACTTGCAAGGGAAACCACACTAGAACCAAAGCTTTTAGTTACAGTATACCCTGTAAGAGGCCTTGATATTGGAGCTACTTTATCTATACATGAACTTTTAATTAAAGAAAAAGAAAAAGGAGTTGCAATACTTCTTATTTCAGAGGATTTAGAAGAAATATATCAGATGGCAGATAGAGTAGCTGTAATGTATGAAGGGGAGATTATGGGCATACTTCCAATTGATGATGCTAAATTAGATGATTTAGGAATGATGATGTCTGGAGCTAAGAGGATCACAGAAGGGAGGAAAATTAGTGGTTAATGAAAGTATAGAAAAGAAAGTTAAGACTAAAATAAAATTTGAAAAGCGTCTGCAAACTCCTTTAATTGTAAATATTGTTATACCAATTGCTGGTGTTGTTTTAGCATTATTATTTTGCTCGCTGCTTCTTTTAGCTATAAAGCAAAACCCTATAAGCATTTATGGGATGATGTTTTCAGGAGCTTTTGGAAGTGCATATGGTTTATCTGAAACTTTAGTTAAAGCAATTCCACTTATACTTGCAAGTTTAGGTGTAAGCATGGCATTTAGAATGCTTTTATGGAATATTGGAGCAGAAGGACAAATTTATATGGGAGCCTTTGGGGCAAGCATTGTGCCTATGTTCTTTCCTAACTTACCATTTTTTATTATGCTTCCACTTATGTTTATATTGGCTGCTATAATGGGTGGTATTTGGTGTTTACTTGCTGCTATTCCTAAAGCTTTATGGAATGTAAATGAGACTATTGTAACACTTATGCTTAACTACATTGCTATAAACTGGGTTGATTATTTAGTATATGGACCATGGAAGGACCCTCAAGGTTTTAATTTCCCTTTAACTAAAGTATTTAGTGAAGCTTCTTGGTTTAGAACATTTGGATCAACAAGGGTGCATACTGGAATAATTATCGCAATAATAATGGCTTTTATATTATATTTTGTAATACAAAAAACAAGATGGGGATATGAGATTAAAGTCATAGGTGAAAGTCCAAAGGCATCACAATATGCTGGAATGAATATAAAGAAAAATATTTTAATTGTAATGTTTTTAAGTGGAGCTTTAGCAGGCATTGCTGGCATGGGAGAAGTTTCTGGAATAAGCCACCGTTTAACTCATGATATATCCACAAACTATGGATATACTGCAATTATAATAGCCTGGCTCTCCAGGTTGCATCCAATTATGATGGTTGTGGTTTCATTTTTATTTGGTGGACTTTTAGTTGGAGGGTATTCAGTTCAAATGGCAGGGCTTTCTACCTCTACTGCTTTAATGATTCAAGGTGCAATTTTATTTTTTATTTTAGCTGGTGACTTCTTTACTAAATATAAGATAAAAGTTATTAAGGGGTGATTTTATGTCAATGTTTATTGCAATTTTATCAGCTGCTATTATAGCTGGAACACCTCTTCTATTTGCAACTTTAGGTGAAGTTTTTGCAGAAAGAGCAGGTATACTAAACTTAGGTGTAGAAGGCATGATGTCTGTGGGTGCTGTAGTTGGATTTATGGTTTCTTATACTACAAATAATTTATTTCTTGGTATTATTTGTGCAGCAATTGCAGCAGCTTTAGTTTCACTAATTCATGCGTTTTTAAGCATATCTTTAAGAGTAAGTCAAGTAGTTTCTGGTCTTACTATTACTATATTTGGTACTGGATTAAGTGGATTTTTAGGAAAGAGCTTTGTTGGATTGCCACTTAAAACTAAATTCATGCCAATTGATATACCTCTTTTAAAGGATATTCCTGTCATTGGACCTGTGCTTTTTAGACAGGATGTTTTAGTATATGTTTCTTATTTGATTATTCCAATTTTATTTATATATTTATATAAAACTAGATTTGGTTTAAATTTAAGATCAATTGGAGAAAATCCGGCAGCTGCTGATGCTCTTGGAGTAAATGTGTACTTTTTAAGGTATATGTATACAATATTTGGAGGAGCTATGGCAGGTATAGGGGGAGCTTATTTATCCCTTGCAATTTCTCCATCTTGGCTTGAAAATATGGTAGCTGGAAGGGGTTGGATTGCAGTTGCTCTTGTAATATTTGCATCTTGGGATCCAGTAAAAGCTTTATTTGGAGCATATTTGTTTGGAGGGGTTCAAGCACTTGGGTTTAGACTTCAAGCAATGGGATTTGCAGCAGTTTCACCATTTTTCTTAAGCATGCTTCCATATGTATTTACTATATTAATACTTATTTTTACTACAATTCAAACTATTAAAAAGCATAGGAGTGCACCAGAACAGCTTGGTATTGCTTATGATAGGGAGGAAAGATAATACTTTTAGGTAAATCAAATAAAAAATGGTATAATGAAGAAAAAGTGCAAAAATACAAGGAGGTACAAAATGAAATTTTGTTGGACAACTATTAATGTGCATTCTATGGAAGATTCTCTGAATTTTTATGAAAATGTTGTTGGCCTTAAGCTTCAAAGTAGAGTTCAAGATGGACCTGATTTTGAAATGGCTTTTCTTGGGGAAGGTGAAACAAAGATAGAATTAATTTATTACAAAGATAAGCCTGTTGGAGCTTTTAATGAGAATATTTCCATTGGATTTAAAGTAGATGATGCTAATGAGATGATTGAATTTTTAAATAAAAAGGGAATTAATATTGAAAGCCCTATCATAGAGCCAAATCCGCATGTTAGATTCTTTTTTGTTAAAGACCCAAATGGTCTTAGAGTGCAATTTGTAGAAAATAAGTAATATGTATATAGGCATATCAATGATTTTTAAAAAGTCATCGATATGCCTATTTTAATAAAATTTTTTATTTATTCGCCAGTGGCAGGAAGCATTAAAGTGTCATATATAAATACCACATTGTGATTAGAATCAACTTGATTTATTTTAGCTTTGCTTCTTCCTTGAGATACACCATCTATTTGTACATCAACAATATTATATCCATCTAATATAGGTGCCTCTTTTGAATAGCTTTCACCATTTTTCATTAAAACAGAAGTATCTTCTAAAAGTTTTTTTCCATCTTTTGATTTATATTTTTCTATTATCGTATATTCTTTATCGTCGTATACATATATAACTTCGTGATCTTCTGTAACATTTAATATTTTAGCAGTTGTTGAAGAGGTCTCGCTTTTATCTACTTTCACAGAAATAGGGGTATATCCTTCAATTTCTGGAGCTGTCTTTACATAGTCTTTTCCATTTTCTATGTCCTTTGATGTCTTTTCTTTTATTATAGTTCCATCTTTCTTTTCATATTTCTCATAAATTGTATTCACTTTTTCAGAATAAATAAATGAAACTTTATGATCACTTTTAACATTTTCTATGGTTGCTAAAGTAGAATCTGTTGAAACATTATCTATTTTAACATTAGTTAATACATAGCCATTTATTAATGGTCCTTGTTTAGAATAATTTTCATTGCTCTTTACCTCTGTTATACTGCTTTCTTTTAAACTTTTCCCACTTAAATTTTTGTATTCTTCAGATATGACATATTTATCATCATCATATATAAATATTACTTCATGATCTGACACAACATTTACAATATTTGCATTAATTGAACCTGTGGATTTCCCATCTATTTTAACATCAACAATGATATTATTTATTATTTTTGGAGCATCTTTATTGTAATTTCTTCTATCTTCAATTTCTGTTATGGTGCTTTGTTTTAATATGCTTCCATTTTGTCTTTCATATTTTTCTGTTATTCTATGAGTTTTATTTGCATAAACAAATACTACTTCATGATTGCCTTGAACATTTTCTAAATTTATTAATGCACCACCTTTTGACATGCCATCTAATTTTATATCAACCAATGTATATCCCTCAAATAAAGGTGCTTCCTTAGAATAATTTTGTCCACTTATTATACTAGATGTAGTACTTTGTTTTAGACTTTCTCCATAGCTTTTTTCATATTTTTCTGTAATTGTATATTTTCTATCCTCATATATAAATGTCAATTCATGATTTGAAACGATATTTGTCATATTTATAGTGGTTAAACCTTGAGATACTCCATCTATTTTAGTGTCCACTGCTATATAATCTTTTATTGTAGGAGATGTTTTAACAAAATTTGAACCTTCTTCTACATTAACTTTATCATCAGGTTGTAAAATGGTGCCATCAGTTTTAATAT
>JAVBPD010000110.1:0-23679 GCA_031549885.1 Clostridiaceae bacterium | reverse complement strand
GAGGAGAGGAGAAATATGTGCACTACAATGGAATGATATTAATTTTGAAACTGGATTTATTTCTATCACAAAGAATTTTCAGTATAATCATGAAACCCATACCCAAAAATTGGATACAACTAAAACTACAAAATCCAATAGAAGCATAACAATTACTAATAAACTAATTATAGAATTAAAAAAACTAAGACAACATCAACTGGAACTTAAATTAAAACTTGGAAATAAATATAATGATCAAAAATTTGTGTTTGCTGATGAAAAAGGCGAACCCATGAAGCTAAATTATCTAACACAAACTTTTAGAAATGAAATAAAAAATCATAACTTTAAAGAAATACCATTTCACGGACTTAGGCATACTCATGCAACAATCCTATTGTCAAAAAATATAAATCCCAAAATTGTACAAGAACGATTAGGCCACTCTACAGTTTCGATTACTATGGATATTTACTCTCATGTTACTCCAAATATGCAAAAAGAGGTTTCTGAAAAAATAGAAAATATGTTCATATAACTACCTGTGCCATTTAGTATGGCATTAGTATGGCATTTGTATGGCAACACCTATTTTAAATAAAAAAATAAGCCAGCTCTATTTCTAGAACCAGCTTATTTCAACACTTATGCCGAAGGCGGGACTTGAACCCGCACGGTTTCCCGCATGATTTTGAGTCATGTGCGTCTGCCATTCCGCCACTTCGGCTCAGCAAAATAATGATATCAAAAAAAAGCTAAAAGGTCAATATTTATTTTTCAAAATTATTATTTATCATTGTAATATAAATTATTATATTCTTTTCTAACCCTTTGAAACTCTATATCATCATCCACAACATTTAAAACTTCTTTTTCATCCTCTACATCTACTCTAAACATAAAAATATCATCCTCATTATCTTCAGGCGATAACAATAAATAAGTATTATCATCTAAAAAAATTTCTGCGATAACTTCAAGCTCAACCTTATTTCCTTCTTCGTCCTTAAAAAACATTTTATCATTTACTTGCATAGATAGCCCCCTTTAGTTCAATATAGTATAATTATATCATAATAACCTACAAGGAGGAAAACAATTATGGACTTAAGAAATTTTGGTAAAACTTCCGCTAAACTATCTCCACTAGGATTTGGCGCCATGAGGCTTCCATGTATAAATAATGATCCATCAAATATAGATATAAAAAAAGCAACAGAGATGGTAAGATATGCAATAGATAATGGCGTTAACTATGTGGATACTGCTTATGTCTATCATCTTGATAAAAGTGAAGAATTTTTAGGCTCTGCTCTTTCAGATGGTTATCGTGAAAAAGTATATATTGCTACTAAATCACCAGTTTGGAAAGCTGAGACTTTTGACGATTATGAAAATTTTTTAAAAACACAATTAGAAAGGCTAAATACTGATTATATAGATATGTATTTAACCCACGCTGTAAACAAGGAAAGATGGGTAAATATGAAAAAATTAAACATCTTTAAATTTTTAGATTCTGCAAAAAAAGAAGGCAAAATAAAAAATGTAGGATTTTCATTTCATGATGATTTAAATCTCTTTAAAGAAATTACAGATAGCTATGATTGGGACTTTTGTCAAATACAATATAATTATATAGATACAGACTATCAAGCTGGAAATGAAGGGCTTAATTATGCCTATGACAAAGGTTTAGGAATAGTTATTATGGAACCTTTAAAGGGTGGAAAGCTTGCAAAAACTCCACCTGATGAAATAAAAAATATATGGGGCAGCCTTTTAGAAAATCATAGTTACCCTGAGCTTGGTTTAAAATGGGTTTGGGATAATCCAAAAGTTTCTGTTGTTTTATCTGGCATGAGCACATTAGATCAAGTTAAAGAAAATGTAAATGCTATGAAAAAATATGGATCTAATAAATTAACTGAAGATGAAAAAAAGATATATAAAGATGTTCGTGAAAAATTTTTAGAATATACAAAAGTTAATTGTACAGCTTGCAGATATTGTATGCCTTGTCCATCGGGTGTAAATATTCCTGGAATTTTTGAACTTTATAATGAATCTGTAATGTTTAATAACAAAGAGTCATCAAAAATAGCATATAAGAATTTCTATAAAGATTCAGGAGCTGATAAATGCGTAGCTTGTGGATCTTGCGAACCTGAGTGCCCTCAAAACATCCCTATTATAGATACTCTTAAAGATGTTAAAGAATATTTTGATAATTAAACTAAAAGGAGGAATCGATCCTCCTTTTCTTATTTAAGCCATTCATTAAGTATTCTGCTAGCACTTCTATTCATCTCTTCCATAAATTCTGTACCAAATTTTCTAAAGTAAACTTGCTGCCCATAATTCTCGATTCCTTCAGGAAACTTCACGTTACCTCTTACTTCAATCATATCCTCGTCAAATCTCTTTAAAAACTCATCATCAATTTCTTCATACTTATCTTTAAACAAGACAAATTCTTCTTTAAACCTCTTAGGCTTCTTTCTTATAACTTGACTTGGTGCTGGATAACCTATACAAAGCATAGCTATTGGAAAAACATATTTAGGCAAATTTAATAATTCCTTATGCACTTCATAATTTTCCATTATATCCCCAATATAGCAAGATCCAAGACCTAAGGATTCACACCCCACAACACAATTTTGTGCAGCAATTAAAGCATCAGAGCATGCAAGCATAAGATCTCCAAAACCTGGAGTTCTCATATCTATATCTTTTAAAACGCATTTTTGCTTTACTCCTGAATATTTAAAATATCTAAACCATCTCTCATAATCTGCAAGAAAAACGAGGACAAGAGGTGCAGTAGCTATAAATGGCTGATTATCACATGTTTTTGAAAGTATATTCTTTTTCTCTTGATCGCAAACCTCAATAACTGAATATAACATCATATTTCCAGCTGTTGGAGCTCTAAAAATGCTTTGAAATATTTGTTGTTTAACCTCATTTGAAATACCTTTATCTTCATAAGCTCTAACAGATTTTCTATTCATAAGCAGTTCATATCCATCCATTTAAAAAACCTCCCTTTAATTTTAGCAAAAAACACCAAATTCATTTTGGCAATGCCAAATATGCAATTAGGTGTTCTATAGCATTTAAAATTATATTATTTCTACAACAACTCTTTTATTTTCTTTTGTAGCAGCAGCTTTGACAACAGTTCTTATAGCTTTTGCTATCCTTCCTTGCTTGCCAATCACTTTTCCCATATCTTCAGTTGCAACTTTGAGTTCAATAATAATGGATTGTTCTCCATTAACTTCATTTACAGAAACCATATCAGGATTATCTACAAGTGCTTTAGCTATGATTTCAACTAATTCCTTCATTATTATCCTCCAAATAATTATTTTACTCTTGATATTTCTATAAGTTTTTTTACAACATCAGTTGGTTGAGCACCTTTTTTCATCCAGTCGTCAGCTTTTTCTACTTCAAGCTTAATAGTAGCTGGATCTGTGGTAGGGTTATAATAACCAATTGTCTCTATAAACCTTCCATCTCTTGGACTTCTTGAATCTGCAACAACTATTCTATAAAATGGTGCTTTTTTTGCTCCCATTCTTTTCAATCTTAATTTAACCGCCATACAAAATCACCTCCTTTAAGTGTGTCTTAGCAAGTTTAGAAAGGAAATTTGCCAAATAGCCCTTTTTTCTTATTTAATGATTTTTCCATTCCTTTAAACTGTTTCATGGTTTTTTTCATATTTTCAAAATCCTTTAAAAACCTGTTAACTTCTTGAATTGTTCTACCTGATCCTTGAGCTATTCTCCTCTTTCTTGATGATGAGGATGTAACTAAATGCGCATTTCTTCTCTCTTTTAAAGTCATGGAATTTATTATGGATTCTATAACAACAAGCTGCTTTTCACCTGCATCCATGTCTATTGCCCCTAATTGCGCTTGATTTATTCCAGGTATCATTTCCATTAGTTTAGATATGGGGCCAAGTTTTTTAATTTGTTTCATTCCATCTAGAAAATTTTCAAAATTAAACTCATTATTCATGAGTTTTTGTCCCATCTCATAAGCTTCTTTGTCGTCTATTTCATTTTGAACTTTTTCAATTAAGGATAAAACATCTCCCATACCTAAAATTCTAGATGCCATCCTATCTGGATAGAAAATTTCAAGGTCGTTCATTTTTTCGCCTACACCTATGAATTTAATAGGCTTATTTATAATAGTCTTTAGAGAAAGTGCTGCTCCACCTCTTGTGTCACTATCTAATTTTGTAAGTATAATACCTGATAGGTCTATTTCTTTATCAAAAACTTCTGCTACATTTACTGCATCTTGCCCTGTCATAGCATCAAGCACTAATAGAATTTCTGTTGGATTCACTTCTCTTTCAATGCCTTTTAACTCTTCCATAAGCTGTGCATCTATGTGAAGCCTTCCTGCGGTGTCCACTATTAATATGTTACAACCTGAATTTTTAGCGTGTTCAACGCCTTTTTTTGCTATTTCTATAGGATTTTCCTTATCTCCTAAAGAAAATACTGGTATGTTTATGCTGGCTCCTACTACTTGCAATTGTTTAATGGCAGCTGGTCTGTAAACATCACAAGCACATAGCATTGGCTTTTTGTTTTTCTTTTTTAAATGAAGTGCAAGCTTTCCTGCCATGGTTGTTTTTCCAGCGCCTTGAAGTCCAACCATCATTATAACTGTAAAGCCTTTATCTGAATAATTAATTTTGCTATCATTTGTACCCATTAAGTCTTTTAATTCATCATGTACAATTTTTATTACGCTTTGAGCTGGTGTAAGGCTTTCCATGACTTCTTTTCCATTTGCTTTTTCAGTAACTTTTGCCACAAACTCTTTTACAACTTTGTAGTTTACATCAGCTTCAAGGAGAGCAAGCTTAACTTCTCTCATTGCTTCTTTTATATCTATTTCTGATAGTTTTCCTTTTCCTTTGAGCTTTTTAAAAGTTTCCTGAAGTTTACTTGCCAAACCTTCAAATACCATAAAAGCATCACCTACTTAAAATTTTTAATAATTTTTTTATTTCTTCTATGTTATTTTTATTTTCATTTGTTTTTATTTTTTCTAAATTTTTAATTATTTCATGAGTTATTTCTATGTTTTTTAAATGTATGTTTAATAGTGATAATTTTTCTTCATATTTATTTAATATTTTTTCTCCCCTTTTTATCATATCAAAAACAGCCTGCCTTGAAGTATTCTCGTTTTCTGCTATTTCGTTTAAACTCAAATTGTCTTCAAAATAATTTTTCATTATGTCTAGCTGCTTCTTAGTTAAAAGATTTCCATATATGTCAATGAGCATTGAATATTTAAATATCTCTTCCATATTATGCACCTCTTTTAATCCTTCTTCAAGGGTAAGTTAACACACTGAGAATATTAACATAAAGATTTTTTTCTGTCAAGTATTTTTACTTAACAGCTTAATAGCATTTTGTAACCTTTTTGACTATAAATTAATACAATTTAACGATGAAAAGGAGTGAAACTATAATATGATTTTCAAGACTATTGAATTGAATGAATCAAAATTTAGTGAAATTAAAAGTATTGGTAACTTTAATGCTATGGAGCTAAATAATGATTTAAATGTGGATGTTGATGTTAATGATCTATGTAATTATTTAAAAAGCCTTAATGGAATAGATAAGATAACCGCTCTTTCTATAAATCCAACCTCCCATTTAAAAAATGTGGAGATAATAAAGGCTTTTCCCAATTTAAAAGTACTTTATGTGTACGGAAATAAAATCAAATCTCTTGATGGCATTGAATGGTTTTATAAAGGTGACTATATAGACATTAATATATGTGAGAACCCTGAGCGAGATATATTAAAAATTTCTGATTCTAAGCTTAAAAAAATTTGCCTTTACTATCAAAATAAAGAAGATTTTGATGCAATAGCAAACTGTCATTTTCTTACTGAGATTTATATAACTCACTGCATAAGCCCAGATTTTTATAAATGGAGAAATGTTCCTCTTGAATATATTAAATTCTCACAATGCGATTTTAAAGAATTAGGAAATATGTCATATGTAAAAACTTTAAAAAGTGTAACAGTTGCAGGTTGCAATAAGTTTGAAAGATTTATTGGCAACAACTCTTCTGTTAATTGCATTACAATTGTAGGGTGCAAAAATTTAGATTTAAATTCACTAAACACATTTAAAAAAATTAGATCAATAGCTTAAAGTTAAAAAAAGCACAAGATTTATACTTTAAAATTTTGTGCTTTTTCTAAGTAAAGTTCTATTTTTTTTTAAAAAAATAAGTTCCTGCTGCCACAACGCTTGCCCCTACAAATAATATCCAAGACCAAAAAGGTGCTACAACAGCAATAACAAGTCCTGACCCAAAGGCAACAATAATAAGTCCAAAATTTTTTCTGCATTTTTTAATAAACTTTTCCATCATAAACCTCAAAATATCACTCTATATTTATTATATAGATTTTTTTATTTAAAGGTTAACAAATACTAATCATCGCTCTCTATTATTAGAGCAGTGCCTTTGTTAAAATCTATCTTTACAACATCGTTTAAAAATTCATTGGAAATTGTTAAAGTGCTATTTTTATTTAAATTGTAATTTTTTAATTCAAATTTAGCTCCTACTATATTTAATCCTGTAAGTTCATCTGTATGGGGAAAAATAGAAAAGTATTTTTTATCATCCTTTTTTAAAAATAAAGGAGATCTTGTTAAAAATATTCTGTTTCTTTCATCTTCAATAATGCAATTTACTCCTTCATTAAATGGAATACAGAGCAAATTAATATTAGCTAAAGTATGATCAATCCTTGTACCTATAGCTCCTAAAATTGTAATATCATCACAAGAAGCTTCCATTGCATACCTTAAACAGCTTTCAGTATCTGTAAAATCCTTTTCCTTATTGTATTTTATCACCTTGCAATTAACATTTTGTAATATAGTTAATTTATCCTGGTCTAATGAATCAAAATCTCCAATTAATACATGAGGAATTATTCCACATTCTAAAAGATAGCTAGCCCCTTTGTCAGCTGCAATTATTAAATTTGATGAACTATATTTTAACATTAAATCTCTAGAAGGAGCATTTCCACCTGACACTATTAAACATTTCATACAACTTGATCCCTTAAATCTCTTATATTTTTTTCAATTTCTCCATTTTTAAAAACAGAGGATCCAGCAACAACAATATCACATCCAGCATCTACTATTTCCCTTATATTCGTTAAATCTATTCCACCATCTACTTCAATTAAGGTTTTAAGATTTTTGCACGCTATAAGTTTTTTAATGTCTCTTATTTTATTCATGGTATAATCTATGAAACTTTGTCCTCCAAATCCTGGATTTACACTCATTATAAGCACTAAATCACATAAATGCAAAACATTTTCTATAGCATTAATTGGCGTAGCTGGATTTATAGCAACTCCTGATTTTTTCCCCAATGATTTTATGTAATTTAAACATCTATCTAAATGATTTTGCCCTTCAGCATGAATTGTAATATAACGTGCTCCTAATTTTGCAAATTCCTCTAAATACCTTTCTGGTTTATCTATCATAAGGTGAACATCAAGATCTAAATTAAAATTCGACTTAATGCTCTTTATAATTGGCATGCCAAAGCTAATATTTGGTACAAATGTCCCGTCCATAACATCTATGTGAAGAATATCTATTTTGCATTTTTTCAGTATTTCAATTTGTTTTCCTAAATTTAAAAAATCAGAAGCTAATATAGATGGGCAGAGTCTCATAACTTATTTACCACCTCTCAAATTTTCTATGAGATTTATATAAAAATCATATCTTTCTTTTGATAATTCTCCATTTTCCACAGCTTCCTTAACAGCACATTTTGGTTCTTTATTGTGAAAGCATCCTCTAAATTTACATTTATATTCATATTCTCTAAATTCATTAAAAGCATCCCTAATCTCATCTTTAGTAAACTCTAGTGTTAAAGACGAAAATCCTGGTGTGTCAGTTATATAGCCACCATGAGAAACTGCTAATTGGCAATGCCTTGTAGTATTCTTACCTCTTTCTATTTTTGACGACAAATCACCTATATCCATGTATTCTTCTCCAGTAATTTTATTGAATATAGTGGATTTACCTACTCCGGATACTCCACATAAAATAGAGAGATTGTCCTTTAAAATTTTTTTTATTTCGTCTATTCCCTTATTATTTTTTCCTTCTAAGAATAAATATTTAACATTTGCTTTATTGAGCATTCTAAATATCCAATTATATTCATCTAAATTTTTTATTAAATCTATTTTATTAAAGCACACAATAGGTTCAATATCATAATGGCTGCACATTAATATATATGTATTTAATAAATCTAAATTTATATTTGGGTTCTTAAAACAAGTTATTATAAAAGCCTTTGTTACATTTGAAACAGGAGGACGTATTAAAAAATTTTTTCTAGCATGTATATGAATTATCTGACCAATTTTTCCATCAAAATTAAATGAAACCTTATCACCTACCATAGGGGTAAGTTTATCTAATCTAAACTTACCCCTTGCTTTGCATTCATAAATTTTATCTTCACTAAGAATATAGTAAAATCCACCAATACCTTTAATAATTATTCCTTCCATATATTCCTCACTTTTAATATTTTAAGGATTGCCTGAGCTATCTTGCACATCATTTACACTTGTTGGATTTTCAGTATTTTCGTCTGTATTTTCAGTTGTAGTGTTAACATTTGTACTTTGAGTAGCATTTGTTGTATTTTGAATTGTAGTATTTGTAGTTATATTTGTAGTATTTTGCTGAGTATTTTGTGTAGCATTTGTTGTATTTTGTGTTGTATTAATAGTTGAATTATTATGATCTGAAGTATTTTGTGTTGTATTTTGTGTAGTATTATTTTGATTTGGGTCTTCATATTGATAAAATTGAATTTCAACTCTAGTTCCAACAGGTACTTCTTCATTTGCTAAAGGATTTGTACTTTTAACTTGAAGATCATAATTTTTATCAGTAATCTTTACCTGTATTGGAAAAGGATCTAATCGCTTATCTTGCAACATTTTAACAGCATCATTTATATTCATTCCAATTAAATTAGGAATTATAACTCTTTGTTGTTTAGGTCCATCGCTACTGTAAAGTATAACAGATGAATTAATATCTACACTCTCACCTGCTGGTGGATCTGTTTTTACTGCTCTACCCTTTGGTATATTTGGATCACTAATTAAGTTAGTAGTTATTTTAAGACCAATGTTTGTAAGCTCTCGTTGAGCTTCATTAATAGGAAGCCCGCTTACTTCAGGTATTTTAACTTGCTTTCCTAAACTAAGCACAACATTTATAGTGCTTTTAGCTGGTACCTCATCCCCAACATTAAAACCATCAATTCTAACTATTGAGTCCTTTGGAATGGTTTCTGATGCTTCTTTGCTTGTTACTTCTATGTCTAATCCTTTATCAATGAGCATATTTTTTGCATCATCATAAGGTTTCCCAAGTATTTCAGGTATTGTTACTAATTCATTTTCTGTAGAATTATCGATTGTGGTGTTAGTGCTATTTGAAATTCCTGAATTCCACGATCCTAACCAAATTTTCCCTATAAATATTCCTACTGTTATTGCTCCTGCTATTACTATAGCCCAAATCACTCTTCCTACCCACTTGTTGTTATTTTCCACAGTTTCTTCTAATGTAATTTCATTTGTAGATGTATTTCCACTGGTATTTAAAATTCTAGTTGGAGTTATTACAGATGTTTTACTATCATCAGGATTATAATAAACAGCCTGAGAATTTTGAACTTTCCTAAGATCAGTTAAAACATCATTTGCATCTTGGTATCTATCTTGAGGAGATTTTTGCAATAACCTTAAAACTATATTATTTAAACTATCGTTAACATCAGAATTTAATTCAATAGGAGGTTTTGGCAACTCTTGTACATGTTTTAACACTACAGTTACAAGATTATCACCTACAAATGGGACAATTCCTGTGCACATTTCATACATAACAATGCCAAATGAATAAAGATCTGACCTTTTATCCACACTATCTCCCCTTGCTTGCTCAGGGGATAAATAATAAGGTGTTCCTAAAATCTTTTCTCCAGAAGTTACAGTTGAAGAAGTAGAAGCTTTTGCTATGCCAAAATCTGTTACCTTTAATGTGCCCTCATTTGTTACTAAAATATTGTGAGGTTTAATATCTCTATGTATTATTCCATTCTTATGAGCACACATAAGAGCTTTGCATATCTGAATGGAATAATTTATTATTGCTTGATTATCTAAACTGCCATATTTTCTTATTACATCTTTTAAAGTATAACCATCAACATATTCAAATACAATATAGTTTAAATTATTATCTCTGCCAACATCGTATATTTGAACTATATTAGGATGTGTAAGGCTTGCTGCTGCAAATGCTTCCCTTCTGAATTTCTCTATAAAAGTACTGTCCTCGTTAAATTCGTTTTTTAAAATCTTTATTGCAACAAATCTATTAAGTATGTGGCACTTTGCTTTATATACTTCTGCCATGCCACCCTCGCCTATTTTTTCAAGAAGCTCATATCTATTCCCTAGCAATGCACCAATCATTAAATGCACTCTCCTTTGAAAACAATAATAGATATATTATCCTTAGCAGCCCTTTGCTTACATAATTCCAATAATTTATTGCACACTTCCTGCTCATCTTCAATGTTTACAAGCAAATAACATATTTCATCTTCTGACAATTCATTCGTAAGTCCATCAGAACAAATAAGCACCTTTTTAATAAAGGAAAGATCCATTTGAAAGTTATCAACTTTTACATCAAAACTTCCTCCAAGAGCTCTTGTAACTATATTTTTATTTGGGTGATTTCTAGATTCTTCCTCAGATATATTTCCACTTTCTATAAGTTCTTGCACTAAAGAATGATCTACTGTTATTTTAATTAAATTTTCTTCTGCATCTAAAATATAGCATCTTGAATCTCCAACATTCCCCACATAAAGTTTACTGTCTTTTTTTATAGCCATAGTCATAGTAGTACCCATGCCATTTAAATTATCATTTTCATACCCAGTTTCAAAAATTTTTCTATTTGCTTTTTTATAGGAGTTTATGATTAAATCTTTTGGACTTTTTTTATCTAAATTTTCCTTTATATAATTTGAGGAAATTTCCACAGCCATATGGCTTGCAACATCACCGCCATTGTGTCCACCCATGCCATCAGCAATAATGTACAATGACATATTATTAAATTCAAAAACTCCTATAGAATCTTCATTGATGGATCTTACGTTTCCCTTGTCTGTAATATATCCTTGCACAAAAACTCCTCCTATAATTTTGAAAAATGACTATTTTTTAATTGACCACAACTTGCTTCAATATCTTTCCCAAGTTCTCGTCTTTTTGTCGCATTTACTCCATTTTTTGTTAAAATATTAATAAAATCATTTATTCTTCTAATGTCTGGCCTTTCAAAACTTACATGGGATACTTTATTTATAGGTATGATATTTACATGGCAATTAATATCTTTTAATAAATTGCTAAGCCTATTTGCATCCTCTTTTGAATCATTTACTAAATGTATAAGAGCATATTCAAAAGTAACTCTTCTTTTAGTCTTATTAAAATAATATTTAGCTGCTTTTAAAATTTCATCTATAGTGTATGAATTTGCTATTTTCATTATTTTTATTCTTTCTTCATCACAAGTAGCGTGTAATGATATGGCAAGGTTTATGCTTAAATTTTTATCTGCAAGTTCATATATTTTAGGAACTATGCCACAAGTAGATAATGTTATATTTCTCTTAGAAAGCTTTAAGGAATATTCTTTATTTGAAATGTCAATAAATTTTAAAACATTATCATAATTATCTAAGGGTTCTCCACTACCCATTATAACAACTTTATTAATGTTTTCAAAAGTGTGCTTCTTAACAGATAAAATTTCACCTATCATTTCACCTGATGTTAAATTTCTGTTAAGTCCAAAAGCGCCTGAAGCACAAAATTTACATCCCATTCTGCATCCAATTTGAGAAGAAATGCATATTGTATTTCCATAGGAATATTTCATAAGCGCAGCTTCAACCATGTCATCATCGTTATATTTTAATAAAAATTTTTCTGTTCCATCTTTTGATTTTAAACTTTTTACAATTTCCGGTATACCTAATGTAAACCTTTCATTTAAAAATTTTCTTATATAGATGGGTAAATTAGATATTTCATTAATACTATACCCTAAATATATTCCATTAAAAACTTGCTCAGCTCTAAAAGCTTCTATGCCTTCTTTTTTAAAGAAATCCTTTAATTCTTCTAGAGTATAATCTAATAAATTCACTTTAAACCTCATACTTTCTAATCTTACAAATATAAAAACCATCTAAATTTTCATAAGGCAAAATTGTAATTCCTATATCAGTAGTATTATACATAATTTTTGGAATTTTTCCAATTTTTATTTTTTCTAAACTAAATTCTTTATTGTTTTCTAAAAACCATTTTATAACATTTTCATTTTCTAATTTATTTAATGTGCAACTTGAGTAAATAATTGTACCACCATTTTTTAAATAAAGTGAAGCATTTTTTAGTATTCTCTTTTGTACATCTATTAATTTATCAAAATCTATTTTCCTATATTTTATTTCTGGTTTTTTCTTTATAACTCCAAAACCAGAACATGGAACATCTACTAAAATTCTATTAAATTTATTTAAAAAAGAACTTTCTACTATAGTTCCATCTAAAATTTTTGTTTCTATAGATTTAATCCCTAATCTTTTACAATTATTTTCAATTAATTTTATTCTGTGTTCGTGAATATCACAAGAAGTTATGTGAATCTTATCGTTTAAGGATTCTGCTAAATAGCATGATTTACCTCCAGGTGCAGCACATAAATCTAATATTTGTTCACCTTCTTTGGCATCTAAAATTTCAGCTGCAAGCATTGAACTTTCATTTTGAACTGAAACAAATCCCTCTTTATAAATTTCCATTTTTTCCACATTAAAGCTCCCTTTAACGATAATGCATTTATCAAAAATTTTAGAGTTTTCATATTCAATACCGCATGCTTTTAACATTTCAAGAAGCTTTGGAGGGTCAATTTTTAAATTATTTATCCTTAAAGTTACCTTCTGAATTTCATTTAATGATTTTAATATTAAATTAGTATTTTCATCATACTGGTATTTTATTAGTTTCACAAACTCCTCTGGATATGAATATTCATAGCATAATTTTTCTATATCGTTTAATTTATTTATATTAAATTCTTCTTTTTTTCTTAAATAATTTCTTAAAACAGCATTTACAAATGCCCCAGAGAATTTATCTATTTTCTTTGCTATCTCAACACTTTCATTGATAACTGCGTAATCTGGAACTTTGTCTAAATACTTTAATTGAAAAAGGGACATTTCTAAAATTATAAGCACCTTTTTATTGGTTTTATTTATTTTAATATAATCCTTTAAAATTAAATCAATTGTATATTTATACTTTAAAGTTCCATATGTTATCTCTGTTATAAGATTTTTATCAAGTTGAGATATGTTTTCATCCCTTAATAAATTTTTTAAAATTAAATTTGAATAGCCTTGATCTAATATAATTTTACATAATGCATTAAATGCAATTTCTCTTATTAAATATTTTTTCATTATTTTAATACTCTCATTATACTTATTAGTCTTCGTTTAATTATAACTGCTATTGATCCTATGAATATTACCATAGTTGCTGAATAATTTAAGCTTGCGGCAAAAAGTACATCGTTTATAGCATATGATTCCTCTCTAGATGGAGAATAAATTTCGTTTATTAATAATTTTGCTCTTTTTGAAGCATTTAATTCCACAAAAAGTGTTAATAAATTAATTAAAACAATAGAACCAAAGATGATAATTCCAAATTTAATTAAAAAAATAATTTTAAAGATCAATCCTAAAACTATTATAATGTGCGAAAAATTCGAAATAATGCTTGAAAAGTAAGCGATGATATTTCTAAGCTTAAGATATGGATATCCTTCTTTTTTTTGTATAGCATGACCTACTTCATGAGCAGCAATTCCAAAGGCTGTAATTGAACTATTGCTATAGACAGAATTTGAAAGCTTAATAACATTATTCTTTGTATCATATTTATCAGTCAAAATTCCTCCAACTATTTCAACACAAACATCAGAAATACCATATTTATAAAGCAAAGCTTTTGCAACTTTAACTCCAGAAATATTTTTCGAATTTGGTATTCCAATGTATTTATTAAAAACTATCTTAACCTTAAGATATGCATATACAGATAAACTAAGTCCAAGGATTAGTATAAAAATATATATATTAATGTGCTTTGCACCTCCTAAAGTAATGGTTCATTTAATTCTGCTCTATTTCCCTTTAAAAATTCTTTAACTTCCATTTTTTTCTTATTTTGCATTTGTATTTCATAAACTTTAATTGCACCATTCCTGCAGGAAATCTTTATAAAATCTTTACCTATTTCTACAATTCTACCTGGATTAAAATCTCCATTTTCAAATTTTGCATCAAATATTTTTAAAATATTGCCATTATACATAGTAAAAGCTCCTGGAAAAGGATTAAAAGCTCTTATTTTATTAATTATTTTTTCTCCATCTTCATTCCAATCTATTTTTGTTAAGTCTTTTGTAATAAGAGTGCAATAGCTTGCTTCTTCGTTATTTTGAGGAATTCCTTTTAAATTTTCTATATTATCTATGGTTTTAATGAGCAGTTTAGCTCCCAATTCCATTAATTTATCATGAAGCTCTCCAGCATTTAATCCTTCAATATTTATTTCTTCTTGAAGAAGCATATGGCCTGTATCCATTCCTTCGTCCATTAACATAGTAGTTATGCCAGATTTTTTCTCCCCATTTAAAATGGCAAAATTAATAGGCGCCGCACCTCTGTATTTAGGCAAAAGAGACCCATGAACATTTATGCATCCATATTTAGGTATGCTTAAAATCTCTTTTGATAATATTTGTCCGTAAGCTACTACTACTATAATATCTGGCCTTAAGTTCTTTATTGTTTCTATTGAAGCTGTATCTTTATTTATTTTTTCAGGTTGTAATATTTCTATACCTTTTTCTTTGGCAAGCATCTTTACCTCTGACATTTTAATCTTATTTCCTCTGCCTGAAGGTCTATCAGGTTGAGTAAATACAAGCTTTACTGTATATTTTTCAATTAAAGCTTCAAGTGATTTTGCCGCAAAATTGGGAGTTCCCATAAAAATTATATTCATTTAAACCTCTTTATTCTCTTTTAGCAAGTCTACATATAATATACCTTCTAGATGGTCATATTCATGTAATATGGCTCTTGCTTCAAAATCCTCTGCAAAGTATTCAAATTCATCTCCATCAGAATTAAAAGCTTTAACTTTAACCCATTTTGGCCTTTCCACATCAGCAAGCTTTCCAGGTACACTTAAACAACCTTCCTGGTCCACTTGGTTTCCCCCTTTATCCAAAATCTCTGGATTAATAAAATGCATCGGCTTTTCTCCTGTATCTACAATAAAAAGCCTCTTTAAAATGCCCACTTGTGGAGCAGCAAGACCTGCACCATCTGCTTTGTACATAGTTTCAAACATATCGTTAATTAACTTTAACAATCTATGATCAAAATTTTCAACAGGTCTACTCTTTTTTCTAAGTATATCATCTCCAATAAGCCTAATAGTCCTTAGCCCCATCGTTCTACCTCCTTTATAATTTTTTCCTACAGCATACTGTTTGGATTTAAATCAATTGTAATTCTAACATCAAAATCTTTTGATTTTAAAATTTCATATATGTTTTTCTTTATTTGCCTTACATATTCGTTATCAAAATAGTCCTTTATCATTATTTGATATCTATAATTGTCTTTAATTTTATATAATGGACAAGGACTTGGTCCTAAAATATTATAACCTAAATAATTTTCCTTTTTCAACATAGTATATATTTTTTTGGAACACTCAATTACATCTTTCTCTGTTTTAGAAGATATATTTATCATGAGTATCTTAGTAAAAGGAGGATATTCCATTAATTTTCTAATTTGAATCTCATTAGTATAAAAATTCATATAATCATTGTTCACTGCACTTTGTATTGAAAAATGATCAGGGCAATAAGTTTGAACGATTACTTCCCCTTCTTTTTCTCCTCTGCCAGATCTTCCTGCTACTTGGCAAATAAGCTGGAATGTTCTTTCTGAAGATTTATAATCTGGTAAATTTAATGTTAAGTCTGCTGCAATTACTCCAACCAAAGTTACATTTTTAAAGTCAAGGCCTTTAACAACCATCTGAGTACCAATAAGTATGTCAGCTCCATTATTTTTAAATGTATCATAAATTTCTTCATATGAACTTGCTTTTCTTGTTGTATCAAAATCCATTCTTATTGCTTTTGCGTTGGGAAATAATCTCTTTATCTCTTCTTCTACTTTTTGAGTTCCAACACCAAAATATTTAACATATTTGCTTTGGCATTTAGGGCATAGTTTTGGAGCAGGAAGTGTCTCACCACAATAATGACATTTCATGTTGTCTAAATCAAAGTGATATGTTAATGATATGTCACATCTTGAGCATTTAAACACATAACCGCAGCTTCTACATGAAACAAATGTGGAAAAGCCTCTTCTGTTTAAAAATAATATTACCTGCTCTTTTCTTTTAAGCCTTTCTGTGATTTTCATCTTTAATAAAGAACTGAAAATACCCCTATTTCCAGATCTAAGCTCTTCTCTTAAATCAATTATAGACACTTTAGGCATAGAAATATTGTTTACTCTTTTGTCAAGTACAAGGTTTTCCATTTCACCTTCTTCTACTTGCAAATAAGTTTCAAGTGAAGGTGTTGCAGAACCTAATACTAACTTTGCATTAAACAAATTGCATCTAAATTCACAAACTTCGTGAGCTTTATATTTTGGATCCGCATCTGATTTATAAGATGGTTCATGCTCTTCATCTATTATTATCATACCTAAATTGTTAAATGGAAGAAGCGCAGCACTTCTAGTTCCAATTGCAATGCTCACCCCACCATTTTTTACCCTCTGCCACTGATCAAACCTTTCACCTTGTGACAATCTCGAATGGAAAACTGCAATCCTTGATCCAAATCTTCCTTTAAACCTTTCAATCATTTGAGGGGTTAAAGCAATTTCAGGCACAAGTATTATAGAATCTTTTCCCTCATCAAGCATTTTACTCACAAGATGCATATATATTTCTGTTTTTCCGCTTCCTGTAACGCCTTTTATTAAGAATTTTTTCTTCTTTGAATTTATTATTTCATCATAGACTTTTCTTTGCTGGCTATTTAAACTTATTATATCATATTTATTGTAGTTTTTATTATCATATCTATAGACTACTTTTGGAGCTTCTTTAATGAAGCCATTTTTTATAAGAGTATTAATAGATGATGATGAAACCTGATGATTTTTGCTAACCATGCTCTTAGTGTATTCATTTGGATTATCTTTTATAAGATCCCAAATTTTTTGATAATTTTCCTTTAAATATTTCCCTTCTAGTTCTTTTAAGATGTTAAGGACATTAATTATTTTATTTCCTTTAACATCTTTTAAATCTTTAGGGATTATTATGCTTACTGCTTCTAAATAGGTACAAAAATACTTTTCTCTTAAAAAATCTATTAACAAAATATCGCAATATGATAGTATGGGAAATTCATCAAGTATGCTGTTAATAGCCTTTAATTTATTTGTATTTTCATTTAATTCCTCCAAGGAAATAATATATCCAATGGTCAACCTATTAGCTTTGCCAAATGGCACATAAACCCTTTGGCCTATATTTGTATTTTTTTCTAAATCATCTGGCACTATGTAAGAAAATAATCGATCCAAAGCCACAGCATCGCTATTTATAGCGATATTTGCTATTTTCATATAATTTCACCTTCATAAACTAAATAAGACATGATAAAAAACACCATGCCTTAATATTTATAATTTATATATAGAGATCAAAAAAACTATTATTATAAACCATTAATTAATATCACCAAATCCATCGTTTAAATTGTTCATTGAACTTGTCATCTCATCTTTATTTTCAATTTCAGGAACAGCATATACTAAATTTTCATTTATCTCATTAATAGCAAGCGACACTGCTTTAAGGTTTTGTTTATTTATAAGAGGTTTATCCCCTTGAATTAATTGCCTTGCTCTCTTTGAAACCATAACAACCAGTGCATATCTTGAGTCTACCTTATGCAAAAGTTCAACTAAAGATGGCTCAATCATTGAATTTCCATTCATTATCATCGTCCTCCAAATACCTAAATACTTTTAATTTTTCAGCTTCTACTATTATTTCTACTTGCCTCACTGCATTAATCAATAAATCATTAACAATTGCATAATTGTAATTCTTTATTTCCTTAAGCTCCTTTTCGCCAGTTGCAAGTCTAAGCTCTCTCTCTGTTTCTGTTTCTGTTCCTCTTCTTAATATTCTACTCCTCCATTCTCCTCTAGATGGAGGAAGAATAAAAATAAAAATAGCTTCTTTAAAATTCTCTTTTACTTTTTTAGCTCCTTGTATATCTATCTCAAGTATTACATCTACACCTCTATCTAACATTTCAAATACTTTAGTCTTAGGCGTTCCATAGTAATTATTGCAAAAGCATGCCCATTCAATGAATTCATTGTTATGTACTTTTTCTAAAAAATCATCTTTAGGCATAAAGTAATAATCTATACCATTTATTTCTCCAAGTCTTGGTTTTCTAGTTGTTGCTGAAATAGAATACCATAAATTATTATCTCTTTCCCTTAACTGCTTTGAAATTGCCCCTTTTCCAACACCAGAAGGTCCAGATAATACAATTAGTAGCCCCTTTTTCCTCACTAATTTTCTTCCTCATCTAGATTAGAATCAATGGCATTTTCGTCTTTAATATCAAGCCTGTGGGCAACTGTCTCAGGTTGAACTGCTGATAAAATCACATGATCTGAGTCTGAAATTATAACAGCTCTTGTCCTTCTACCATAAGTTGCATCAATAAGCATACCTCTTTCTCTAGCTTCCTGTATAATCCTCTTTATAGGAGCTGATTCAGGACTGACAATTGCAATAATTCTATTTGCAGAAACTATGTTTCCAAATCCAATATTAATAAATTTGATATTCATATTTCCTCCGTTTATTCAATATTTTGAATTTGTTCTCTAATTTTTTCTATCTCATTTTTTATTTCTATTACTATATTTGTAACATCAACGCTGCTAGATTTAGAACCTATTGTATTTGTTTCCCTGTTCATTTCTTGAATAATAAAATCCATTTTCTTTCCAGAACATTCCTTACCTTTCAAATGATTTAAAAGCGATTCTACATGGCATTTTAGCCTAACTATTTCTTCATCTATAGATAACTTATCAGCCAAAAAACAAAATTCTTGGTAAAGTCTATTGTTATCTAATTCGTAATTTGAAAGTCCTTCCATAATTCTTTCTTTTAATTTAATTTTATTATCTTCAATAACTTTTTCAGCTTTTTCTTCAATGATGGAAATGAAGCTTTTAATATTTTCACATTTATCTTTTATATCCTTTTGAAGTATTAAACCTTCATCATTTTTCATTTTTAAAAAATTTTCTAAAGCTCTTTCAATGGATTTTTCCATAATACTCCATAAATCATCTAAATCATTGCTAGTTTCAACAGTTGTTATAACTCCAGGTAAATTTATTATATTGCTTATTGTTATATCTTCTTTTAAATTAAGTTTATCCTTAATTGTATTTAAACAATATAAGTAAGAGTCAAGAAGACTGTCATTTAAATTAGCTTTTAAATCTTCTCTTTTAAAATTGTTTAAAGTTACAAAAACATCTATTCTTCCTCTCTTTACACTTTGTGATATCTTATTTCTAATTTTATCTTCCAAAAAAAATAAACTCTTTGGAAGTCTAATGTTAAAATCCAAATACCTATTATTGATGCCTTTGATTTCTATTGATAAACTTAAGCTTTCATCAATAAAAGTATCTCTGCCATAACCAGTCATACTGTGAAGCATAAAACACCTCTATAAATATAATTAGAAATATTATAACTTTTTACATAATTTGAATCAAGCTTTAAACAATAATAATTTATATTAAAAATTAATAAATATAAATATATAGTTGATTTTATTCCTATTAGAGTATAACATTTTAGATAACTTTATTTAAAGAGGTGAGATAATGTGAAAAAAGATTTTTCTTTAAGCAACAACAATGCAATGATAAATTTTACCGCAAAATACTGTCAAACTGTAGAGGAATTGTTAAACAGCAAGGGATTTAGTATTATTTTGCAATCTTTTTTAGAAACCTGTCAAAAAAAGCATACAAGATTATATAAATACATGGTAGAAAAAACTGGTTTAACTGAAATTAATGATTTAAAAAGTTTTTTTATAATTTTCTTTAAACTTATGAAGACCATGTCACCAGAAGATATTTGCAATGAATGCCCAAATTATGCTCCTATTTTAGAAAATAGGGATTTACTTTTAAGTATAATTGAAGAATTCTATAACCATTGGAGAAAGATAGAAAGGTATACTATTATCGATAGCATAAAGGCTAATGAAGGATTTGAAAAGAGCAATTTTATAGAAGCAAATACCAACTTTACAAATCTTATTTTAAATTTTTATAGAGTTCTTCAATTAAAAATAAATAGTGAACTTCCTCAAGTATTTAGGCAGCTTCCATCTGGAAGCAATGCAGGTATTATTTTATCAAGATACGATTGGAACAAACCTACAGAATATGATAAACTATCAAAAATTCCATTTATAAATTCTATAATGCTTAACCTTCCCTTTACAACCTATCCAATGCAAAATACAAGAGATGGATTTTTTCTTGAAACCTTTGAAAACCCATTAGCTGATTGCAAAATTGATCCAAATCATTGGTTCTGCTATCCTGCAATGGTTGGCCCACTTGTTGCATATATATACTTTCACAGGGATTTTATGTCTCATGGTGTGTCTTTATGTAATTTATTTCAACTTGCACAAACAATTAATGGTGAATACAGTTCCCCAGATATGATCTATGTGTTTGGAGCTAGAGATAAAAATGAAGATGTAAGGACTTTATTTTATGATGATGAAAAAAATAAAATTATGTTAGGTTATGTAAATTACAATTATAAAATCGATTATTTTGGTTATATGAAAAAAATGACTTTAACCTTACACAATTTAATTATGATTAAAAGGGGAAATTTGCCTATTCATGGAGCTATGGTTAAAATAACAATTAAAAATGGCAAGTCATTAAATTTAATAATTGTAGGAGATAGTGGAACTGGCAAATCTGAGAGCCTTGAAGCATTTAGAGCATTAAGCGAAGAATATATTGATGATATGCAAGTTATTTTTGACGACATGGGAACTTTAGCTTTTGATTCTGAAGGCAATGTTAAAGCCTATGGTACTGAAATTGGAGCTTTTATAAGGCTTGATGATTTAGATCCTGGATATGCATTTAAAGAAATCGATAGAAGTATATTTATGAATCCAGATAAAATAAATGCTAGGCTTATAATGCCTGTATCTACTTATAAAGACATAATTACAGGATATTCTATAGATATGATTCTTTATGCTAATAATTATGAAGAAGTAAATGAAACAAATCAATCTTTAGAAAGGTTTAAAGATAAAAAAGATGCTTTAAATGTGTTTAGAAAAGGTTTAAGGATGGCAAAAGGAACAACAACAGAAAAAGGATTGGTTTCCTCTTATTTTGCAAACCCTTTTGGCCCTCATCAAAAAGAAAAAGAATGCGAGGTTTTGCTTGATAAATATTTTGGTGAATTCTTTAATAAAGATATTTATGTTGGGCAAATAAGAACTCAACTTGGAATTTCAGGAATGGAAAGAAAGGGACCTACTTTAACTGCTAAAAAGCTTTTAGAGATGATAATATAAAGGAAAAGACAAATTAAAAAAATGAGAGAAAGATAAGCTTACTCTCATTTTTATTATTTATATTCATTTTAGATAATCTCAAATTGCTCGTAGGTGCAATGAATTATGATATAATAAATAAAAACAAGGAGGATTAAATATGGAAGAAAAAATAATTCAAATGCTTGAAAAACTGCAAAATGACATTAAAAATTTAAACGATAAAGTAGATTATAATACACAAAACCTAACCAATAAAATAGATGATACTAAAAATGACATTAAAAATTTAAACGATAAAGTAGATTATAATGCACAAAACCTAACCAATAAAATAGATGATACTAAGAATGATATAATAAAACAAGTATCACAAGAATTAACTACAATAACAAATGTAATTTCAAATGAATTAAAAGATATAAAAAATGACATTAAATCAATAAAGGAAAATGTAGGCTATATCGAAGATGTTACAGCAAGAAACTTTTATGATATAGATAAATTAAAAAGAGTTAAATAATCTGTGTATCACAATTACAGGAACATTATTTGAAAGCCCACTCCATTCAGGAATGGAATGAAAAACAATGTTCCTGCAAATTACTATGGATGGCTGAAATCAAAGTAATTCTTTATTAATCTATATGATCTAAAAAATCATTTAAGAATGCTTTTATTTGAAATTATTATTTAAATGATTATTAGAGCACTTTGATAAAATATAAGAAAGTTGGACATACTAAATTTACCAAAAGATAAAGGAGAAATAAGTATGCCAGCACCATTATCAAATGATTTAAGAGAAAGAATAATATCATATTATAACAAAGGAAATTCAGTAAGAGATATTATTAAAACCTTTGAAATAGGACAAACCACAATTTATAGTTTAATAAAATTATATAAAGAAACTGGAGATATTAAGCCACGCAAAAATAAAAATGGCAGAAAGCCAATGCTCAGTAAAGAAGATTTAAAAAATATAGAAGAGAAAATAATAAAAAAATCAGATATAACGTTACAAGAATTGAAAGATGAGTTGGGGTTGCCTGTGAGTATATCAGCATTATGTAGGACTATAAATAATAAGCTGAAATTAAACTATAAAAAAAAACATTTTATGATAAGGACCAAAACCGAAAAGATGTTGTAATTGAAAGAGAAAAATGGAAAGAAGAACAAGAAAATATGGATACAACAAAACTTGTATTTATAGATGAAAGCTCAATAAATTTAGGAATGACAAGATTATATGGAAGAGGGGTAAAGGGAGAGAGGGTTATAGATTATGTACCAGATGTACGATATAAGAAAGAGAGTATCATATCATCAGTAAGGTTAGATGGAACAACAATACCATTAGTGTTCAAAGGATCACTAAATGGAGATTTATTCAAAGAATACTTAGAGCAATGCCTAATACCTAGTCTAAAAAAAGGAGATATCATAATAATGGACAATCTCTCAAGCAATAAATTATATGGAGTAGAAGAAATAATTGAAAAAGCAGGAGTAACGATTCTATATCAACCAAAATATAGTCCAGATTTAAATCCAATAGAACAAATGTGGTCAAAGATAAAATCATACCTTAGGAAGGTAAAGGCAAGAACTTCTGAGGCTTTAGATAAGGCTATTGGAGAAGCCTTTG
>JAVBPD010000017.1:0-7790 GCA_031549885.1 Clostridiaceae bacterium | reverse complement strand
AAAAAACGTAAATCAAATATTAAAAGTAGACTGGGATAAAGATCATATGGAATTTTTCCTTGAGAAAAACTTTGTTGATAAGAAAAATATAGATAGGCTATTTAGTAAAGTTTTAACTGAAGTAATAAAAAAATGACAATGAGGAATTAAATAAGGGTTTTATAAAAGGTTCCAAATAAAGCCCGAAAACAAGGATTCGTTTCTTCGACAACAAAAAAACCAATGTCGAACTGTGGACGAATTGGCGAAGCTATGGTCAAAAATATATAGATAAAATGTGAACGACAAAAAAACCTCCATAAAAAAGCAAAAATACATAGAAAAATATAAAAAAAGGCAAGAAAAAATTTCCTTTAAAAAGGTGGGAACACATAGGGCGTAATTTCTAAAAATTGGAGTTAACTATTAAAGCATACATCTATTTTATAATTGTGTGATATTATAGAGTCGAAGCAAAATGCATTAAATGATGTAGTGGGTTTAATGGATAAAGATGGTAATGTTGTGGTCACATATTTATATGATGCTTGGGGAAATATAACAAGTGTAACAGGAACAATGGTTAGTACATTAGGAGTAGATAATCCATTTAGGTATAGAGGATATATCTACGATTTTATTATCTCCAAAATAGATACTATGATCCAAATCTTTGTAGCGTTAGTACAATGGCTACAATAATAGATGCTGCACTTATTGTTTCTTCATATGTGGTTGGTTTAGGAGGAGCAGTTAGCACTGCAAAATTTGGAATAAAGCATATGATTGGAAAAGTTGGAACGCAAGTTAAGATAGATAAGGTTAGGTATAATGGGTATATTGATATATAAATTTATAAAATTAGTTATTTTCATCATAATGATCTTAAATTTTGTATATTTGAAAACAAAAGTAAAAAATAGTACAGACACTGTATTTATAAATGATATAACTTTTCAAAAGCATATAGTTATGAGTTTTATAATTGCTTCAATTATTTATATCATATTTGGTACAATAGATATAATAATGGATATATTTTTGAGATTTCAATGAATAATATGTAAATGTGAAATTATTTAGGGATAAGCTTTAGACAGTTATTATTTAAAATAAGTGGTATATGTAGCAATAAAAATCCATATTGACAATGCATGTGTGTGCATATATAATTATATCGGGTGATGAAATGGAAAGCAAGAAAAGTCCGTTAGAACAGAAAAACTTTATACAAAACAACATTGATTTTGATTTCTATAAGACGCTATTTGACCCCGTTCGAATTGAAATCTTGCTTTATCTTGTCATAAAGGGGAAAAGTAACATACGTGAAATCTCCGAGAATTTTTCTCAAGATCGTTCTGTTATATCGCGGCATTTAGACCTAATGAACCGTTATGGTATTGTAAAAAAAAGCAAAGAAAACCGAAATATTTATTATGAAGCTGATAGCAAATTTGTTATTGATAAATTTGAATTAACGTCAGATAACATCAAGAAGATGATGTTATGTGCGACTTCTGAAGATTATATGGAATAGGCAGTAATGCCTTTTTTTATCTGTTTAATATGTGCATTTATGCACATATATAATTGAATTATGTTTGATTTGAAAGGTTGGCATCAAAATGAGTAAAAATCTAATTTATGTATTCACAGGAACAGGAAATAGTTTATGGGCAGCAAAGGAAATTGCAAAAGAGCTTGAGAATTGCGAGATTGTAAGCATGGGCAGTAACAACAACAAGAATTATTTACTAAAAGCGCATTACGATTCCATTGGCTTTGTTTATCCAACCTATGCTGGGGGAATGCCGAAACGTGTAAGGGATTTTGTTTTGCAACTTGACCTTAAGGGTAGTGAGGGTACCTATTTCTTTGCTGTTGCAACTTGCGGGAGAATATCTCGTGCTCAAAACGTCGTTACGCAATTGCGACATTTGTTAAAACGTAAAGGGGTTAAACTTAGTTATGGAGAACGCCTTGACATGTTTTCCAACTATGTTGTCGGGTATGAAATGCGAGAAACAGTTAAAGAAGAAGCAGAGCAGTCAGCCATTGATATAAAACCAATGATAGAGAGTATAAAGAATCATAAGACTAATAAAGGAACTGCTACAACACTAAGGCAAATCGAATCTATGGGGTTTATGCTAATTGTGTCAAGTATGGATAAAAACTTTAATATTTCAGATGTTTGTTCAAAATGTGGCATCTGTAAAAAAGTATGCCCTGTTAGCAATATTGACATGGGTGTGGATGGTAAGCCTTATTTTAGGCATCAATGTGAACAATGTCTATCCTGCATTCAAAACTGCCCAACCAAGGCAATAAATTATAAAGATAAAACACAAAACAGGAGGCGTTATATTCATCCTGATATTTCATGGAAAGAACTGGCAGCACTGAACGGGAATACTGCAAATTAATAAAATTATAGAGCTATTTTAAAAATGACTCATATACCATTTTGGAAATTTTACTATAACTATTTGAAATTAAGCTAGAATACATAAAATCATATTCATTTTCATTATTTTCATAAATTGGAGCATGCCTTGCACACAGAAGCAATGCAACTGCTAAATTGTATTTTGGATCTATTATAGTTAAAGTTCCTGTCCATCCTGTGTGACCAAAAGCCTTTTCGCTTCCAATTCCTCCGCCAAATGCTTTATATCCTTGATTTGTATTTATTCTCCAACCAAGGCCATAAGTGGGGTCGTTTTTAGAAGGCGTTAAAAAACAATTCATTACATCTTTATCAAAGATTTTAACATTGCCATATCCACCGCCATTTAACATAGTCTGCATGAGAATAGCTAAGTCATGTGAATTTGAGAAAAGCCCTGCATGACCTGAAACACCACCCATGGAATAATAAGATTTTTCATCATGAACTTCTCCTTGGAGTGTGTATTCTCTGATGTTTTTAAAAAAAATATTATTTGCTCTAGTATTTCCATTGATTTCTGTGGCTGCAAAGTCCTCTTTTCTATATCCTTTTTTAAGGGGATTAAACAAAGTGTGAGTTAACCCTAATGGCTTATATATTTGTGATTCCACATATTCATCTAATGGCATTTTTGTTATTTTTTCGATGATAAATCCTAAAAGCATATAATCTACATCGCTATATATGGATTTTGAGCCCACTGCATAAGAAAGGGGAGTTTGGCATATTTTTTTAAGTGTCAGATCTTTACTTTGGGACCATAGATTTAAAAGGTTCTTTTTATTTAAATAGGTATCATCATGGTATTTTATTTCATCAGGAAAACCTGCTGTATGATTTAATAAATTTTCTATTGTTATAAGATTTTTCCCCTTAATTTCATCTTCTTCTTTATCTAAAAATTCTGGTATAAAATCTTTAACTTTTGCATTTATATCAATTTTCCCTTCAGAATTTAATTTTTGCAGAGCAAAATTGGTGGCATACATTTTAGTGTTTGAAGCTAAATCAAACATGGTATTTGTATTCATTTCATCAGCTGCTAAAAGTGGAACTCCATTTGTGATTTTATTACAAGCATCGTATTTTTTCTTATAACCAAAGCTTGAGTTTTTTACTATCTTTCCATCCTTTATTATGAGGAGCACCCCACCTGTAAAGCCATTTTCTATATCTTTTTCAAATTGCTTATCAATAAGTGAGAGTTTTTTAGAATTAAAGCCAGCTTCTTCAGGACTTTTAGCTACTTTTAATGTAGGATAATTTTCAGAATTTAAATTTGAACATGATAAGGGTACATTAACCATGAATAAAAAAAACATGGCTTTTTTAAATAGTTTGGTTTTCATAGATGTCTCCTTTTTTATAAAAGCTATTTATATTATAACAAAAAAATTCTATTAAAAATAAAGAAGATCAATTTAAATTTATGAAAGATCATACAGAAGGGGATCTTGGTTTTTTTCCTGGCGATGATGATTTTTTTGCAGAAATATATAAGGATTTAATAAAAATAGATGCTTTAGAATTTGCTGCATCCTTGTTAAATATTGATAAGTGAGGATCATCAGGATTAGTTATTTCAACATTATACTTAAACACATATATTAAAGATCATATAAAGATCAGTATCTAGGGAATTGTTTTTTTTAAATGAAGACTGGAGAATAGAGTTACTGCTTTTAGAAGAAGATGAACATATTAAAAAATTTAAAAAATCTTCTTTAAAAAAAGTAAAATTAGGGAGCATTGCTGAGGTATTTCGTGATAAATCAATATTAAAAAAAGATGTTGGAATTGGCAAAATATACATTTTAAATATATCTAATATAAATAATGGAAAAATTAATTATGACTCTTTAGATACTTTGGATGACGATGATAGAAAGATTAGGATTTATGAGCTTAATGATGGTGATGTGATTTTAACATGTAGGGGGACGGCTATGAAAGTAGCTCTCTTTAAAAAACAAGACAAAAGGATAATTGCATCTGCTAACCTTATTGTAATTAGACCTAAGGAAGGGATTTTAGGAGGGTATTTAAAAATATTTCTTGAAAGTCCAGTGGGAATTTCTCTTATTAATAGCTTCCAAAGGGGAACTATGGTTTTTAATATAAATCATTCTGATTTAAGTGAGATGGAAATACCACTTTTGCCGCTTAATTTACAAAATGAAATGGTGAAAAAATATGATGAAGAATTTAATAACTATGAAAAAACAGTTTTAGAAGCAGAAACTAGATGGAAAAATGTAAAGAATAATTTGTTTGAAAAATTAATTTAGGAGGATGAAAATGGCAGTTATGCTGGATTTTGAAAATAAACTTTGAGAAATGGCAGATAAACTCCGTGGTAACATAGAATCATCAGAGTATAAACATTGTGGTACTTGGGCTTATTTTTTTTATGAATATTTTCTTGGCCAATTTGGGTCTTCTGAAGGTGAATTTTATACTCCACCAAGTGGAGACAGCACTGAGGATTAAAATTTTAAAACCAAGAACTGAAAATTAAATTGGAATAAGATCAGGGAAAAAATGATTTATTATCTTTAAAAGTTCTCTTGAAAATTTAAAATTATCAACTAATTCATCAATTCGTATATGAAGATTTGCATCCTTTGCCATTTAAATCACCTGACCCTTATTTTAAAGTTTTTCACATTTAGTATCGATCAAAAATATTATTAATATAAGAAATTTAATGTTATAATAAAATAAAATTAAGTATAAGGAAGTGATAATTTGTTTGCTATAGAATTTGAAGCAGAAATAAATGATGGAAAAATACAAATACCTAAGAAGTACTTAAACAAGTTAACTTCTAATGTAAAAGTAATTATTTTAAATTCCTCACAAAATGACATAAAGGAAAATAATAATACCAATGCAAAACAAAGTGCTATGGGAATTTTAAAAGAATTTGCAGACATAAGTTTAATTGATACAGAAAAGGATGCATGGGGAAAGGCGGTACAGGAGAAATATGCCAACTATAATTATTAATGCCAATGCAATATTAAGGTATATTCTTGGCACGTTCGTTTCATAAACTCCCCAAAATATTACAAAGATAATTTTCATCCAAGAGACAGTTAAGCAAGCTAGCTTTAATACTAATTTTTTTAGGTTGCTTGGATATGTATTGTTTATGCAACATTAAAGCCAGTTTTCTCAATGTATTTAGTGTTTTATGACCATTTTCAGATAGTATTTTACAGTCGTCTTCTGAAAAAATAACATCTAGCTTCTCAATTGTTGTAAAACTATCTATACTACCGCTATTAGATTCACTTTTTATAAATAATTCAACATCATCATGAAGTGTTTTTTGATTGCCTTTAAGTCCAAATACATAATTTCCTCCACCTGCAACTATTTTTTTACATGTTTCCTTTTGACAATGCATAGCATCAGCAGTTATTGTCTTACCTTTAATATCTATAAATTCAAGCATTTCTTGAAATGCAGGTATTTCATTTGTTTTTTCTTGTATAGATTTTTGTCCCAATACTACTCCACTCTCAGTTATATATGCTGTTAGTATTTGTAATGCTGAGTGTGGGTGTCCCTTTTTGGATGTACTTCGGATTGCTTTTCCATCAACTGCTACAATATTTCCTAGTAATTCACTTCTTTCTTTCATAATTTCAATGATTACTTTTGCAATTTCATCACCATCTAACATATTTAATATTCGGCTAAATGTTGGTTTTGATGGTATTGATTTAATTCCAAACTTTTCTTTAAAAAAGCTTGCTTTATTTGTTGCATAAATTGCTATTTCTGCTAATCCATCAAGACCACTTAGTACTGCACATAATATGATTATCAATACATCTGTCAAGTTGTGTTCTACATAACCTGAATGACGAGTATCACTTATTGTTGCTAATTTTTCTTTGATATAATTCATTCTTATAATCACCTTTTTTATTTGAATTATATCACTTTTTTCACTTTTATTTTTCTTGGTAATTTAAGGGTTTTTTATGAAACGAACGTAATATTCTTGGTGATAACATAGAAATGGCTAATATAGTGGATAAGTTAATTTTAACTAAAACAGTTACAGAAACGTGCGAAAAGCCCACTCCTTCAGGTGTGGGATGGATAGCACAAACACTAAAAAGTGTATAAACACTATTGATACATACACAAAAATATGGTAAAATTAATGTATGGAAAATAAATATAGAAAAACCAAAACAACTGTAAGTTTAATTAATTATCATTTTGTATTCTGTCCAAGATATAGACGAAAAATATTTTTGACTATAGACGGTTTAGAAGAGACATTCAAAACGTTAGTACAAGAAAAATGTAAGGAGTTGGACATAGAAATTATTGCCATTGAATGTGACAAAGACCATACTCATATGTTTCTAAACTGCCCACCTGATCAAAGTCCCAGTGATATAATGCAAAGCATAAAAGGATACACAAGCAAAGTGATAAGAGAACAATTTAAACAATTGGAGAAAATGCCTGGCCTATGGACAAGAAGTTATTTTGTGTCCACTGCTGGTAATGTTTCTAGCAAGACAATTAAAGAGTACGTAGAAAGTCAGAAGACAAGATATTGAAAGAGAGGTGAATATTCATCGGTAGTTATATTTTAACTTTGAGATTAAATACAGAAATATATCAAGAAGAAATGCTGAATGCAAGATTGAACATAAGCAGAAACATCTATAATAACTGTTTGAGTGAATTGTATAAACGATATAATCTCATGTGTGAATCTAAGGAATACAGAAAAGCCGTTAAGATGAAAAAAGGTAAGCTTCGCAATCTTAAATTCAAAGACTTAAATAAAGTATATGGCCTGACAGAATATTCACTTCATAGCTATGTAAAGTCAATGCAACATCACTTTAAAGAAAACATAGATAGTTTCACAGCTCAGAAAATAGCAACTCGATGCTTCAATGCATTTCAAAAATTTATGTTGCACCAATCTAATAGAGTTTATTTTAAGAAATATAATGAAATGAACAGCATTGAAGGAAAATCTAATACATCTGGAATAAGATTTAAAAATAATAAATTATTATGGAATGGATTAGAAATCGATGTAATTATTGATAATAAAGATCTATATGTACAAGAAGCATTGGTATTAAATAAAATAAAGTATTGTTGATTTGGATAAAATCAAAACGGTACATCAAAACACAAAGCCTATTATCTGAAGTATACAGAAAACAAGCTTGCATGAGAAAACAATCTCATGAAAAGCTGGCTAATTATATAATCAGTCTTGGTGATAGAGTTTTGGTTGAAGCTATGAATTATAAAGGATTGCAATCAAGATCGAAGAAAACAGAAAAAAATGAGAACGGTAAGTTCA
>JAVBPD010000026.1:0-12382 GCA_031549885.1 Clostridiaceae bacterium | reverse complement strand
CAGGTTCTAAATTTGAAATAGTAACTTTACCTGTTCCATAAAACACATCCACCATAATCTTAAAAAAGTTTATATAGAGTTTATTTCCTATTTGATAGCACTCTTCCTTAAAGCCAGGGATAAATATAACCTGAATTTCTTCAAATGGTATATTGCTTTTTTCATTAATGCCATCCTTTAAATTATCAAGGTTTAAAGCCTTTATTGGTTGTATCATGGCTTTTAACAATTCACCATCTTCAGTTACCCACATATTGTTGTTCCAAAATTGCTTCTCTTTTAAAATATTTGTATTAAGCCTCTCTCTATTGCTAATTGCAGAAAGAACTTTGCGAACAGACTCTTCATTAAATTCATCATCATATAGGACCTTCATTTCAGGAAGAGAAGCTAATTCAGAAAGATAAACCTCCGATACTTTTTCGCGATCCATTATAGATTGCCAGAAAAAATTCATAAATTCCAAAACATTTAAGTTAACGATAATTTTATTTAACATATTTCTACCCCTTTTTAAATATAACATATTTATAAATCAAAAAACTTTCTCCCAAGTTTCAGCAATAAGATCATGGCCAAAGCTGTTGTGTGGCTCTTTTTCAACTAAAACAAATCCTGCCCTTTTATAAATTCTACGTGCTTTAAGTAGAATGCTTTGAGTCCAAAGTTTAACCTTTTTGTATCCTGCCTTTTGGCTAAAACTCAAACATGCCTCTACTAGCTGCCCAGCAATCCCAAGTCCCCTTGCATCAGGTTCTACAAATAGCAATCTAAATTTGGCTATCTCACTATCCTCAGTATGCACTATGAAAGCTGAACCTACAGGCACACCGTTAAGCTCTGCAATATAACAACAATCTTTTTCAAGATTAAAATTTTTAATGAAATTTGCTGCGATTTCACATACCAATGCTTCATATCCTTGATCCCATTGATATTCTTCGTTGTAAAGACGTGCTTGCCTGTAAATTATCCAGCCCATATCTCCTATTTTGTGATGACGTAAAACTATTGTTTTCTCACTCATTTTCTCACCTTTCTCAAAATATTATTACTTACAAATTTATTGCAAACTATGCCTTAAAACTGCAATTATTTCCAATTTCATCAATATAGTTAATAATAGTGGAGTAATCCTTTAAATCAATATCTAATGTACATTTTAAATTATCCTTAACCCATTCCATAGATATTTTGTTATTTTCACATTTTAAATTATTAAATTTTCCATTAAAGCCATCATATTCATTTCTAAATTTCATGATTTTAAACAACCTTTTTACCACATCTTTTTTAAGGCATTCTTCAATTTCCTCATTGGTAAAATTATGGCGATTTATCTCTCTACCTTCTCCTGTATTTTTAACAGCTTCTTCATCATTTTCACCAGCTAAAAGGCCTACATAATAAACTTGAGGTATTCCTGGAACGAAAAATTGAATAGCCCTTGCTGCAATATATGCATCATCATTTGATGAAAGGGCAGAATAATAGCTGCACCTTATCTGGTGAACATCAAAGCCATCTTTATCTTTATGTTCATCAGAAACAATTAAACTTAAGCTAGCACCTCTTTCAAGGCATATATTCACAATATCCCTAGCTTCTTTGCTGTCAATTAAATCATCTAAATCTGGTTTTACAGGTATTCCATCATGGCAGTCAAGTGTAGTAAACTGCTTTTCTGGCCTATCCTTTAAATAATTTACAAGAAGCGTATTATCCTTTTTAATCAATGTGCTTAGCACCACATAAGGCAATATAAAATCATAAATATACATCCCATGTTCTGATAATTTGTATTGAATGGAATAATGGGAGTGAATTTCTGGTAAAAGCTCTATATTGTACAAATTAGCTGTTTTCTTTATATCGTCTAAAAAGTCATATATTTCAGGTTCAACAAAAAAGCAACTTGTTCCTAATTTCTTAATAACATAACCTACAGCATCTAATCTTACCATTTTAACTTTATTTTCAGAGAAAAATTTAAATATTTTATCAATTAATTCCTTCGTATATGGCGAATTTATATCAATATCAATTTGCTCTGAAGGGTCATTTTTGCCAAATGTTGTCCAAAGTAGCTTCCTTTCACCTGTTTCTTTTATTATAAATTCAGAATAAGGCTTAGATCTACGTAAAAATATCTTATCCACATCAGATTTTACAGGAATTCCGTCTTCCCATATTTTATCAAGAGTTATAAACATATCAGCATATTTAGATTTTTCACCTTTATTTAAAAAGTCCTGAAAATATTCTGATTCTTTTGAAATATGGTTTATCATAATATCTAACACTATTGCATGATTTTCTCCAATTTCTTTAATATCCTCAAAATCTCCAAAATCCTCATATATTTTAAAGTAGGTTAGGGGCGCAAAACCCCTATCAGAAGAAGAAGGAAATGGAGGTAAAATGTGAACACCATATATTACATCTTTAAAATGCTTATTTATGACTTTATTTAAGTTTTTTAAATCTCCACCCAAAGAATCTGGATAGGTTATTAATTGTATTTTATTTTCCAAATTATCACCTCTAATAAATTAAAATTTTAAAAGGTATCTACTAAGAAATTATAACATAGTAAACACAAAAACATAAATATTGAGAAAACAGCGTTTAAGATAGCATTTATACTAAATTTGTATATTTAATATTATTTAAAAAATTAAATAATTAGTAGTTTACATTTTAATTAATGGTATGTACAATATATTTAATTATAGAACTTTAAGAGGTGATTTATGGACAATGATTCAAATAAAAAAGAAAAAGTTTTTAATTATGATTTTGAAGAAGACAAACTAGAAAAAACACAAGAAATAGACATTCCCGAAAATTTAATGAAAGATATACAAAGTAAAGATTTAGATCAATCTGTTCCTAGGCCTCAAAAAAGAATAACATCCACAAATAAATTTATCCTTGTTTCTGCTGGTTCAATAATATTAATAGCAGGTTTAATATTTGGTGTGTTTTATTTGACTGGTAGGAGTCTATTTAGTTCAATATCAATACCTAAAAACACTACAAGTACACGTATTAATACCACAAGGCGTGTTTCTACTAATAACAATTTAAACGCTACAGTTATTTCTAATGTTGATGAAACTCCGGAAAAAAGTTACGAAGATTACAGCAAAATAGAATTAGGCATGACTTTAGATGAAACTACAACAATATCAAATGATGAAGTGAGCAGCGAAGAACCTGGTGCTGTATATGAATATGTTAGTTCAAACCCAGATGTTTATTATTTAATTACAGTAGATAGTGACAATAAAGTTGTTGATAAAAGCTTTTCTGATAACAATGGCGTTATTTTAAAACCAAATTCAGATAATTTTGAAAAATTAAGTTGGATAACACAAAGGATGCCTTATGAAGAGGTAAAAAACATACTTGGTTCAGATGGATATAATACTAGAGTAAATAGTGATTTATTGTTTGGTGGATATAAAGAATTTGAGAAAGAATACACTTGGGTATTTAATGATAAATCAAAGTTAATAGTGGATTTTGTAATTCAAGAAGACAAACCACAAGTTTACAGTTTTCATATTGATGATAGCAATAAAATAACGCTTGATAATAGCGGGGTAAACTATGAAAATTTTTTAAATATAAATGAAAACATGAAAATAGATGAAATTATAGAATTATTAAAGGGAGATCCTGTTATAACTTATTCAGAGAATGGAATAAAGTACTATACATTTAATGATTTAATTTCAGTAAGTTATGATAATACAGGCTCATTAATATATAAATTTATTGATGAAAAAAAGATAGAATATCCAAGCTCAGCAAAGGCTTCATTTCATGCATTTTTAGTAATTGTACAAGGTATGAATATTAAGGATGTAGAAACTATAATAGGATCAAAAGGGCTTTTAGTTAGGCAAGTATTTATTGATAAAGACAACAGTTTAGGTTATAAAAATGGATATTCATGGATTTTAGATGCAGATATTAGAGAAGATGGACGTTTAATATTTTTAACAGATGATAAAGATCAATTAGTAAGTGCTATTTCAATGGGTGATGAAATAAGTGAGTATGAAGAAAATATTTTTGATATTATAAATAGGATTGAATTAGGTATGTCGCTTCAAGATGTTGAAGCAATTATTGGACATCGGGGTTTAATTTTCAAATCTTCATCTATAGATACTTTTGCGGAAGACTTTACTTGTTCAAGCATGGATATACGATGTTATTTTAATTTAGATTATAGGTTATCGACCATAAGAGTTGAAACCATAAATCCTAATTTATTTGAATCAAACTCGCCTGATTCAAATAAAATAAATGAAATAAGAAATGGTATGTCATATGATGAAGTTAAGGCTATATTGGGATCAGATGGATACCTATGTAATAAAATGAGTTATGGGAAAGGTTACATTTGGATATTTGATGATAAAAAATGCATAATGGTTGACTTTAGCGTAAGCAATACTGTTATTGATATAAAAATCCAATAATTTAATTTTAAATATGAACTCTCATCACTTCTATAGGTGCCTGAGAGTTCATAATTTTAAAACATTCTTCTTTTATGCATTGCAATAGTTATTATAATGCAGCATACAGCTGCAATGCCCATTACAATTATAAATCCAAATGGAGAATTATTAAATGGAACATTTACATTCATTCCCCAAAAACTTGATATTATAGTGGGAATAGCCATGACTATCGTTATAGATGTTAAAAGTTTCATAACTATATTTAAATTATTTGAAATAATAGAAGCAAAGGCATCCATGGTTCCACTTAAAATATCGCTATAAATTTTTGCCATTTCAATAGCTTGTTTATTTTCTATTATGGTATCTTCTAATAATTCCGTATCATCAGGGTATTTTTTTATAAAATCAAATCTTAACAATTTCTCCATTACAACTGCATTTGATTTTAATGATGTAGAAAAATACACAAGGCTTTTTTCTAAAGCTAAAAGTTCAATAAGCTCTTTATTTTTCATAGATTTATGTAGTTCTGTTTCTATATTGCTTGATTTTTTATCTATTTGTTTTAAATACTGAAGATAAAGTGTAGCGCTTTTATATAATATTTGCAGTATAAATCTTGATTTTTTAAATGTAAAAAATGTCTTTACATTTCCTGAAATAAAATAATTTACTATATTGCTCTCCTTTAAGCATACTGTAATTATGCATTTTTCTGTAAGTATAATGCTTAGAGGTAATGTGTCATACATATTTGAATGCTTATCCTTATCCTCATCAGCAAATGGTATATTAATGAGTATTAATATATGCCCAGTTTCATCATCGACATCTATTCTTGATCTCTCTTCATCATCTAAGGCTGCTTTTATTAAATCAGAATCGAGATTTAACTCCATGGAAATCTTTGAAATTTCATTTTCAGTTGGGTTTACCATATTAACCCATACTCCATCATTAATTTCATTGACTTTTTCAATATTTGAAGTTGTAGATTGATAGATAGAAATCATAATGTCACATCCTTCCTTTCTAATCTAAATACATTTTATACGATAATACTATAAAATATAAGGCTTAACAGTTTATATTTAATGAAAAAATAAATCTATTGGTATCTGAATATGTACTTTTGGCATAAATTTTGGTAAAATATCTATAAAAATGTGGTGAAAAAAATGAATAGAATAAAGATAATAGAGTCCATACCTACTAATATGGATAAAATGCTAATAGCTCATGTGCTAGATAAAATTGATAGGGGAGAATTTAGCAATGTAAATGTATATTCAAATTTTTTAGACCCTGCTGTTGCATCTTTTATTGGAAAAGCATTAAATATAAAGCATTTTTCAGAAGATATAAATAGCGATACCTTTTTATATGGAGGATATGAATATGCAGAAAGGGTTTCTTTAGTTATAAAAAAAGATGAATATTGGAAATCTCGTTTTAAAGTTATTAGGGTAACCCCCATAGCTAATAAAATACAGAATATAACTCTATCCCATAGAGATTATTTAGGTTCTCTAATGGCTCTTGGAATTAAGAGAGAATGCTTAGGTGATATAATAGTTTCTGAAACCTTTGCAGATATAATTGCAATAGAAGACATATGTGAGCATATTTTAAGGGAACTTGAAAGCGTAAGTAAATTAAAGCTTAATGTATCTATTTATGATATTGATGAAATTACCATAAAAGAAGATGATGTTGCTAAGAAATCCATAACAGTTTCATCAAGCCGCCTTGATTCTATAATTGGAAAGGCCTTTAATTTATCAAGGGAAAGGGCAAAAGAAGTTATATCATCTGGAAAAACCTTTGTAAATTTTATTAAAGTATATAAAAACGATATGAGCATAAAACAAGGTGATTTTATAACAGTAAGGGGAATGGGTAGAATTAAAATCATAAGTATAAAAGAACCTAATAAAAAAGGTAAAATACCTATAATTTTTGAATAAAAGCCACAAGCTTAATTTATAAACTTGCGGCTTTTTTAAAGTTATTTATATGATATTTATTTTAAACCTTTTTCCTCACTTCTTTTTCTACATATGTCCATTTATCTGTATCAACATCTACTCCAAAAATTTCAGAAGCTTCTTCTTTGGTGAAATATCCATTTCTAACATCTTTTACTACAGATTCAGCTTTTCTATTTAAAGGATCTCCATATCCACCACCAGTTGCTGTATAAAGTCTAAGAACGTCTCCTTTTGCAAGAGGGTAGCGGGCATAGTACCCAAATGGCCCTTCTTTTTCACCATTTTTCTTTACAATTTCAAATCTATTATGAGAACCATCGTGACCTGAATTTAAACCCCAAGTTTTAAATTTATTTCGCCCAAATGTGCAGCTTGTTGTTTCACCTTCGTTCATAGCTTTATATGCTCTAATAGTTCCATAGCCTCCGTTATATTCTCCAGCACCTTTTCCTTCAGGGTTTAAGCTATATTCATCTACCATGACGCCATATCTTGTTTCACAAATTTCAACAGGAACGTTATAGGTTTCTCCATCTGCAACGCAAAACTGAGCGCTTGCGCCATCTTGACCAAGACTTGCACCCCATCCTCCTGCAGATGGTTCAACTATTACAAATGGATCTTTAGAATCTTGATGAAGGCCTACAATTACGCATGCGCATACAGATAAAAGGTGTCCTGCACTAAGCCTATTTGGAAGAAATGGAGCAACAGCTTGCCATACAACATCAGAAGCCATTAATAAAGATTCGAAATAATTAGAAACAGGTACTGGACGCTTTGCATTTAAAATTGAATCCTCATCTACTAAAATTTCAATAGGTCTAAATGCGCCGTCATTTACATCTTGAGAAGGGTTTGTCATAGCCATAAATATGGTTCTAACTGCGCATGAAAGGGAAGTGAAAGAGCAGTTTACACCTCCAGGAACAGGTGGGCTTGATCCTCTAAAATCACAGATAAAAGCATCATCGCTTATTGTCACTTTAACTTTAATTGGAAATGGTCCATTGCCAAGGCCATCAATTTCCACATAATCAAGGCCTTCAAATGTGCCTTTAGGAAGCTTTTTAAGTTCGTTTCTTGATATTTTTTCACCATGATCTAAAAGATAGTTTATAGAAGATTTTACCACATCAAGGCCGTATTTTTTGCAAAGTTCATGTATGCGCTTTTCTCCAGTTTTTAATGAAGCAACCTGTGAATGAAGATCTCCCAGTGAACCTTCAGGAAGGCGCACATTTGCTTTAATAATTTCAATAAGAGGTTCGTTTAAATTGCCTCTATCGTATAATTTTACAAATGGAAATTGAAGCCCTTCTTGAAAAACATCTATAGCATCGTTTGTAAAGGAACCAAAGTCTTTTCCACCAACTTCTGGCCAGTGAGCTTTGTTTGCAGAAAACGCTATAAGCTCTCCTTCATAAAATATTGGAAGAACAAATCCAACATCGGATAGGTGAGATCCGCCACCGCCATATGGATCATTTACAATTATAACATCGCCTTCATACAGATCTTTTCCATCATTAAATTTTTTAATAGTATCCTTAACCATAAAACTAAGCATGCCAATGAATCCAGTAACACCATTGCCTTGAGCTAAAAGCTCACCCTTAGCACTTGAAATAGCACAGGCATAATCTAAAACTTCATAAATAATTGTGCTCATAGAAGTTCTTTGAAGTGCAACAAACATTTCATCTCCAATGGCTTTTAAAGAATCCTTTACTATATCAAGAGTAAACTTATCCACTTTTTTATTTTGCATCTTTATTCACCACCATTTCAATTATAAGGTTTGAAAACTCATCTGCATAAACAAACTGATCTTTACAAACTACAGTTACAGCAGCTTTTTCTTCTACAATTAGAGGTCCATATAATTTTACATTTGTAGGGATAAGCTCTCTATTGTATATTGGAACCAAAGTCCACCCATCATCTTCAAAATAAACTTTTCTTTTTTCGATTATGGCATCATCTGGAGAGCCAGTTTTAAATTCAGGTGTTATAATAGGTTTATTTACTTCTCCTACAGCAGTTAAATGCATACCTACTATTTCAGTTACAACATCATTTAAAGTAAAGGAATACTGCTTTTCATGTAGGTTGTGGAATGTTTGTATTATATCTTTCATTTCAAAACTTGCCCATTTATTTAGCGGAACAGGAACAGCAACGCTGTGCTCTTGACCTGAATATCTCATATTTAAAAATCTTTGAAATGCTATTTTTGTATCTAAAATATTTTCAGAGGCAAATTGCTTTTTAGCTCTTCTTTCCATATCACTCCACATATTATGAATTTCTTCAAAGTTTATTTGATCTGTTTTTTTAACATATGTGCTCACATAATCGTGGCGAAGGTCGCTCATTATCATGCCCCATGCTGAAAATACTGGCGATGCTAGAGGTATCACAACTCTTTTAATGCCAAGCTCTTTTGCAAGTGCCATTGCATGCATAGATCCTCCACCACCATATGCAACTAGAGTAAATTCTGTTGGGTCATATCCTCGTCGTATGCTTATAAGCTTTAGAGCATTTAACATGTTAGAATTTGCAATGCGTATGATTCCAAGGGCAGCTTCTTCTATTGATACGTTAAATGGTTTTGCTATTTTTTCATATATAATATTAGAAACTTTTTCAAGATCAACGTTAAAGTCAAAATTTTTCTCTGAAAGCCTTCCTGTTAAAAGGTTAGCATCAGTAGTTGTAGGTTCTTCTCCTCCAATATTGTAGGCTATTGGTCCAGGAACAGATCCAGCAGATCTTGGGCCAACATTTAATGAACCTGCATCGTCAATCCATGCGATAGAGCCGCCGCCATTTCCAATCTCTACTATGTCAACTACTGGTACTTTAATAGGATATCCTGCATATTCGTTTGTCTTTTCAATACAATAATCTGTGGAAACCTTAACTTCTCCATTTTCAATTAATGAGCATTTTGCTGTAGTGCCTCCTACATCTAAAGCTATTATATTTTTAACTCCAATGAGATCTCCTAAAATTTTAGCACCATATACTCCAGCCACAGGCCCTGACTCCATCATATTAACTGGAGTGATCTTACCTTGCTCAAAAGTAGTAACTCCACCATTAGATTGCATTATATAATTTACACTTTTAGCTTTTTTATTTTTAAGCTTCTTCTCAAGGTCATCCATATATTTTGCAGCAATTGGCTGAACATAAGAGTTAATAACTGCAGTGTTGGTTCTTTCATACTCTCTCCATTCCTTTGTGATTTCATGAGAGCATGTTACAAAGATCTCAGGCCACAATTTCTTTACATGCTCTGAAGCCATCTTTTCATGTGCTATATTTGCATAAGAATGTAAAAATGCTATAGCAATAGCTTCAACTCCTTCTTTTTTAAAATTGTTAACAGCAATATCTATATCATTAAGGTCTAAGGGAATTAAGATTTCACCCTTGTAATTAACTCTCTCAGATGCTTCATACCTTAAATATCTTTCAATAAAAGGTGAAGGTTTTTTATATAAAATGTTAAAAAGGTGAGGTCGATTTCCCCTTGCGATTTCAAGAACATCTCTAAATCCTTTTGTTGTAATGAGTCCTGCTTTTACTCCTTTCCTTTCTGTAATAGCATTTATTATTACTGTTGTGCCGTGAATAAATGTGTCAATTTGCTTAAAATCAATGCTGCAATTTTCAATGGAATTTATGACTCCTTCTTCAAATTTTGGAGGAGTGGTATTTGACTTTCCAACCCTAAAATGATTATTATCATCAATGTAAACCACATCTGTAAATGTTCCTCCTATATCTGTTGCAACTCTCATTTTACCACCGTTGAATAAAACTTATAATTTATTATAAATAACTTATAAAAACCTATAACTTTATTCCCTATTCATCGTGTCCTGTTTTGCCTAAGCTACTCCAGTTTGGTGTGACACTCCAAGGGCGTAAATTCGGGCACAACGCACCCTACACGTCAGCATTTTCTTTTTTTAGTGAAACTTTGCTGACTTTTATACCTCGAAAGGTTTATGCTCGCTTGAAAATCTCTATCTATTTCATTTCCACATTCACATCTATACACTCTGTCTTTTAGCTTTAAATCCTTTTTTATTCTCCCACAATATGAACATAATTTTGAGGATGGATAAAATCTATCTGCCTCTACAAATTCAATTCCCATATCTTCGCATTTATATTTTAATATAGTCTTGAATTTATTTAATCCTTGTTCTGAAATTGCTTTTGACAAGTGTTTATTTTTCATCATACCTTGAATATTAAGATCTTCCACTACAATCCTGCTAGGCTTGGTTCTCACTATAGCAGTTGTTGCTTGATGTATATGGTTCTCTCTAATATTTCTTAGTTTTCTGTGAACTAATTTTATTTTGCCTTCAAGCTTTATAATATTCTTTGTCTTTATGAATTTTTTGCCATCTTTATTCATTTCATATTTTCTTGAAACTTTGCGCTGGAATCTCTTTAATTTCTTTTTTATCTTTTTTACTTTTTCTGTTTTATTGATATTTTTAAATCTTTCACCATCGCTACATACAGCTAATTCTTTTATACCAACATCTATTCCTAAGCTTACATCATTTAGCTTCTTATTTTTAGCTTTTGATATTTTTGTTCCAATTGAGATGTACCAATACTTACCATCGTGAATTATCCTAGGGTTAAGAAATTTATTGCTTATTACCCTATCACATTCTGATACTTTCACCCATCCTACCTTTTCAAGTAGAAATTTCTCTCCATCAAACTTCAATTTTTCATTGTCGTTATAAAATGAAGCTTTTGATCTTCTTCTACTTTTAAATCTAGGCTTCTTTGCTTTGCCATTAAAGAACTTTTTATATGCTTTGCATGCGTCTTTAATTGCTTGCTTTGGTATTTGTGCTGATACTTCATTTAACCATCTAAGCTTAGGAGTTTTCTTTATTATTGTTATCTCTTTGCTTAAGTCAGTGCTTGATATAAAACCTCCACCATTTTTATAGTTTTCTTCTTGTCTTTCAATGGCAAAATTATATGACCATCTCATTGTTCCTACAGATTGCCACATCTTTTCTTCTTGTTCTAAAGTAGGATGGAGTCTAAGCTTTATTGATCTTATCATCTTCTTTTTAGTTCCTTAAAGAGATTTAAATTTATAAACTTGCGTAAAGTTTCTTCTTTTATAATTTTGGCAAATTCACCTTTCGGATAATGTTTCAATATAATCATCTCCTCATTAATATTATAGAATATATTAAGGCTCTTTTTATAAATATATCAGGAAAGCTTAACATTTATATCAGAATATAAATTCTAATATATTTCTATTATTAATAAGGATTATATTTTTTATGAGTTTTTATAAGTTAGTTTTTATTAAATTATAAGTTTTATCTATTTACCTATAGACGCTACTCTATAGATGCTATTTCGATCACTCTAATAGCCACTCTCTTTCAAGACGTGCGTAGACTATTTCTTCACCTTCAGCTTTACCTGTTAAGGGCAGACCTTTTCTTCCGCCAATCGCTTGCGGCTTTACTCTTTTTAAGATAGTCGTTGAAGGTTCTCCATATCTTTTTTATTTTATATTAGACTTAGGAGCTTCCCTGCATGAACAACCATTATATTAGATACTTAGGATTTAACCATATATCCATCCTTACGTTTTTTCTACTTTCGTACCTTCATATAGTCCTTTCGGCTATATTGTGGTGTAAGGCTTTAGGTATTACCTGCATTTAAATCTGTGTCCTACGCAGATTTCTCTACGTACGAGGCTAAACAGCTCTTTTTATAAATAATTTTTATCTTTTTGTAATTATTTATAAGTTTTCTTAAGCTGTTATTTTACCTCTTTTTTATTAGCCATTATACTCTTTTTACAGATGTGAGTCTATAAAAAAGGAG